>OMPZ01000053.1 GCA_900313125.1 uncultured Eubacteriales bacterium
GATATGCCTAAGCCCGACGAGCAGGCAGCGCCTGTAAACGCCGAGCCAGAGAAGCCGAAGGAGCCGGAGTTCGACCCCGAAATGCCGGATAAGGTAGAGTTGACCGAGGAAGAGATCCAGGCAGAGATCAACGAGTTCATGAGCGCGCCCGTTCAGGTGTGGCGTCCGAGTTCGGCGAAGAAAGATGACAAGAATGCCGTCAGTGAGATCTACGTCTACGGTCAAAAGAAGAAGGAAATGGACGAAGCCAAGGCTAAGGCTGAGAAGGAAAAGGCCGAAGCGGAGGCTGCCAAGGCAAAGGCTGAAGCAGAGAAAAAAGAGGCGGAGGAGAGATCCAAAGCAGAGGCGGAAAAACAGGCGGAGAAGCCTGTCGAGGAGCCCGTCAAAAAAGAGCCTGAGCCTGCTAAGACAAACGTTGAGCCTACAGAGTTTGACGGTCTTGTAAACGACCATGAGTGGAAATGCTCGATGTGCGATACCGTCAATCCCGTCGATAAAAACGTATGCAAAAAGTGCGGACATACACGCGGCAAGCGTGCAATGTCCTATCAGGATATCATAAATGCTTCCCGAAAGAAGGCAGCTCCGAAGCCCGAAGCCAAGGACAACAAGGCGGAAGAGGAAGAAAAAAATAAGGCAGCAAAAGAAACGAAGAGCAATAATGCTTTAGATGCTCTGCGCAGGGCTGCCGAAGAAGAAAAGCGTGCAGCCGAAGAGGAAGCAAAGCGTAAAGCCGAAGAAGAAGCAAAGCGCAAGGCCGAAGAAGAAGCAAAGCGTAAAGCCGAGGAAGAAGCAAAGCGCAAGGCCGAGGAAGAAGCAAAGCGCAAGGCCGAAGAGGAAGCAAAGCGCAAAGCCGAGGAAGAAGCAAGGCGCAAAGCCGAAGAAGAAGCAAAGCGCAAAGCCGAAGAGGAAGCAAAGCGCAAAGCCGAAGAGGAAGCAAAGCGCAAAGCCGAGGAAGAAGCAAGGCGCAAGGCTGAAGAGGAAGCAAGACGCAAAGCCGAAGAAGAAGCAAAGCGCAAGGCTGAAGAGGAAGCAAGACGCAAAGCCGAAGAAGAGGCAAAGCGCAAAGAAGATGAGCTTGCCGCGATGAGAGAAAGGATCAGAGCGGAGATCGAGGCTAAATTCAAGGCCGAGGAGGAAGCTCGCATAAAGGCTGCCGAGGAAGCAAGGCGCAAGGCTGAGGAGGCCGAGCGCAAGGCGGAAGAAGCGGCAGCGGCGGCAGAAGCAAAGCTCAAGAGCGTTGCGGCAGCGGCGGCAGCGGCAAAGGCTGCCGAAACTGTCCAGGCTGCCAAGCCGGATCCGACACCTGCCCCGGCTGTACCTGAGGAGCCGAAAGCCGATCAGGACGCTAAGGCGGCAGCCGAAGCAAAGCGCAAGGCGGACAGCATGAGGATCGTCCTCGAAGCTCAGGCTAAGATGCGCGAGGAAGAAGAAAAACGCAAGGCAGAACAGAAAAAAGAGGAAGAGCAGCTTAAGGAGGCTGCGGAGGAGGACGATTTGTTTGACGACGATATAGATCTCAGCAAGCTCACTCCGCTGCAGAGAAGCATCGAGGAGCAGAAGAGACGAATGGCACTCGAGGCAAGAAGAGATACAAGCTCATACTCAAGGAATTCGATGGGAACAAGGCGAACACAGACTAACCAGAGTATTCAAAATGAGCAGAGCGAGTTCTCTCAAATGCCTATGGAAACTCCCGGCCCGGCGCCCGCACCTGCGGCGCACATGAACACGGCTCAAGAACCGCCGCGTACCATAGCGCCCAAGACACAGCGCCCGGCAAGACAGGTCGAAAGACCTATACCGATAACAAGCACGCATACAGAGCCGCCGAAAACTCAGGCTCCCAGAACACAGCAGCAGCCTGTGACAAGATCTATTTTTAGTGCGTTCAAGAAAAAGCCTGTTTACAAGCAGGAGCGCGAGGCAAGCTCCAACGAGTGGAAGTGCCCCGAGTGCGGACTTGTAAACGCAAACTATGTAACTACCTGTGCCTGCGGCTACCGTAAGTCGGCGAAGAGAAGGCACGTTGAAGACGGCGAAGGTCCGATGACACAGTCGGCGCAGCAGGCAGCACCGAGAACTCAGCCGCCTGTGGCACCGAGGACACAAAGCCCCGCAGCCCCGAGGACGCAGAGTCCGGTGGCTCCGAGAACTCAGCGCCCCGTAGTTCCGCCGAGAACGCAGAACCCCGTGTCGCCGAGAAATATGCATTCGCCCGCTGCTGTGCCGCCCGCGGCAGCAGCAAGACCGGCAGCGGCTGCGGTACCACCGGCAGCAGCAAGAGCTGTTCCTCCCGCAGTATCGGCAAGACCTGCGGCACCGGCAGTTCCCGTGAGACCGGCGGTTTCTTCAAGACCCGCTCCGGTACCGCCCGTAAGGCAGCCTGCAGAGGAGTTCTCTCAGGTGGCTGAGCCTGCACCGGCACCCGTTGACAGCGGACTTCCTCCGATAGGAACAAAAATGGATATGAGCAAGCCGTGGATGTGCTTCAGATGTCACCGCACCAACGAGAGTTATGTGACGACCTGTGCCTGCGGCGTAACAAAGCGCAGATGCGCGAGATTCTACGAGACGGGCGAAGATCCGTACGCAGCTCAGGAAGAGGAAGACATCAGAAAGGCGGCCGAGCGCGAAAAGGCGCTTGAAGCCATCAACGAGAAAAGGAGCAACTACGGTCCGAAGCTCTTCGACGATAACGTTGTTGTTGAAGTCGAGCAGGTATCGAGACAGAGTACGCTTGAGCGCAAGATGACGAATATGTTCCAGAGCGCGGTAGATAAGGTCAACAGCCGAGCTGCCGCAGAGCCTGAGGACAGACTCGAGCGTTACAGACAGCAGCAGGCTCCGATACAGCCCGCTGCTGTGCCCCAGGTACCGACGGACACGAGAGAGCCGAAGTTTGACGAGTGGAAATGCCCCAACTGCGGCACGATCAATAATAAGTACACCGACGTTTGCAGCTGCGGATTTACACAGCAGCAGGCAAGGTTGATGAGACAGGGCGCAGCCGTTCAGGCACGTCCGGCAGCACCGATACCTCAGCCGGGTGCGTCGATCCCGCAGGCTCCCGCAGCTCCCGTACAGCCGATCCAGCAGGCACCGATACCTCAGGCTCGTCCCGCGACACCGGCAGCTCCTGTAGTTCAGGCGCCGAGAGCGGCAACTCAGGCAGGTAATGTAGTAACACCTCCGCCGATCCCGCAGCAGCCCCAGCAGGAAGCACGCAGAACACCTCCGAAGTCCGTATTCGCTTCAATGAAGAGCAGAAAGACGGAATCTCCGGCGGCTGCACCGACAGCGCCTCCGAAGAGCCGCTTTACCGGCGCTCCGACAACGAGAAGCGTAGTTCAGGCTGCACCTCCGTCACAGAAGCCGGACAACGACCGCGAGCCGTATTTTGACGAGTGGAAGTGCCCGGAGTGCGGAACTATCAATAACGATTACGTTACAGCGTGCAGCTGCGGATGCACCCAGCGCAGAGCTAAGCGCATAATGCAGCAGGGCGGCAAGAAGTAACAAAAAACGATATTTTTCATGACCCGTGGTCGTATTTTGCGGCAACGGGTCATTTTTTATTTCTTTATGTAAATTTAGCGAGGTAAAACTTGCCAGATTTTTCAAAAAAAGGTTGACTCGTGCCAACTTTTGGTGTATAATAATGATGCGATACTCGTAGTATCACAAATTTTTGTAGGCGGCGTGACCTTGATGCGATCTAATGCCATAAACTTAAGGTTTTTCGGTTGAATTTTTTACCGAAAACCGGAAACATAAAATATCGGAGTCGCTGCGCTCGTGCTTTTTAGAAAAGGCTCTAAAAAGATAAATAAAAGAGCGAAGCGATTTTCCGCTATTATTCATTTTTCATTTTTAAGTTTTCGGTCTTAAGTTAATGGTTCTAAATGCGAACGGGTCTCGCCAATGGGTTATTATTATAAGGAGCGTGTTATTTATGAAAAAAACAGGAGAGCTTTGCAAGGTAGACGCACTCGGCAGGATCGTCATTCCCGTCAGACTGCGCCGCAGTATGGGTCTTAAAACGAACGACCCGCTTGAGGTATATACGACGGAGGACGCTATCGTTTTGAAAAAGTACATTCCGGTATGCGTGTTCTGCGGCAGCGAAGATGAGCTTATCAGCTATAAGTCAAAGTACGTTTGCAAGAGCTGTGCGGGTGAGCTTGGAAAGTGATAATTTTGCTGCGCGCGGCGAATATATTATACAATAAGCTATATATTTATGTATATTAGCAGCAAATTGTGCAAAAATTAAGTGAAAAATTTGTGAAAGATTATAGTGATCTATTTTAAACGTGATAATTGAAAAACACGCCGAAAAATGATAAAATAATCTTATGCGGCGACCTGCATTCGACGCCATTGCGATTGGCGTGTTCCTTTTTTCACTTTGCACATTATGGCTCGTCCGCGCCGTTTCGGGCGCGGTTTGCGCGTCGTCAGCGCAGCTAACGGAGGAAATAAAGTGGATAAAGTTAAAGTGAAGAAATGCTTGTGCAGTATATTTGCGGCTGTAATTTTGGCGGCTCCCCTTTGCGGTGCGATTAGTGCTTATGCCGACAGCGATGTCGATACGGAAGCTGATACGGACTCACAGGGCGAAGCCGAAACTCAGTTGGAGGAGAGTTCTGTGGCAGAATTGGACAAGCTTGCTTACAGCGGAAACGATCTGGGCGCGACATATACGCCTGAGGGCACTACCTTTAAGGTGTGGTCGCCTACGGCACACAAGGTCCAGGTACTTATTTACGCGTCGGGCAGCGACGATGAGGAAAACAGCAAGTACATTTCCGCTACCGATATGGAGTACGACGATAAAAACGGCGTATGGTCGGTCACGGTAGAGGGCGATTTGCTCAACAAATACTACACATACTATGTTTATAACGGAAAAAAAGGTAAAGAAACGGTCGATATCTACGCCAAAGCTGCAGGCGTAAACGGCAACCGCGGAATGATCGTCGATCTGAAAAGCACCGACCCGAAGGGCTGGGAGAACGACAAGCACGTCTCGGTAGACAATCAGTCGGAGGCTATCGTGTGGGAGGTCAACGTTAAGGATTTCTCGAGCGACCCGGCAAGCGGCGTCAGCGCGAAGAACAGAGGAAAATACCTCGCGTTCACCGAGAGCGGTACTACCGTAAACGGCAGCGGCACGGGCACTACGGGTATGGATTACCTCAAGGAGCTTGGCGTCAACTACGTTCAGCTTTTGCCGATCTACGATTTCGGTTCTGTTGACGAGGCGAGCAAGGAGGATCAGTTCAACTGGGGCTACGACCCGAAGAACTACAACGTTCCCGAGGGCTCGTACTCGAGCGACCCTTACGACGGCAATGTCAGGATAAACGAAGTAAAGCAGATGATCCAGGCGATCCATGACAACGGCATGGGCGTCGTTATGGACGTTGTTTTCAATCATACATACGAGGACGTAAAGTCGTGGTTCAACATGACCGTTCCGAATTACTACTATCGCTTCACGGAGAGCGGAACGTGGTCAAACGGCTCGGCGTGCGGAAACGATACGGCGTCCGAGCATCTCATGTACAGAAAGTATATGGTGGATTCCGTCGTTTACTGGGCGTCGGAATATCACATCGACGGCTTCCGCTTCGATCTTATGGGTCTGCATGACGTAGAGACGATGAAGGCTATCCGCGCGGCTCTCGACAAGCTCGAAGGCGGCGAAAAGATACTTATGTACGGCGAGGGCTGGGATATCCCGACAAGCGCAGAGCCAGGCACGGTAATGGCGACAAAGCAGAATATCACCAAAATGGGCGGCAGGATCGGCGCGTTCAACGACGGCTTCCGCGACGGCATGAAGGGCAGCAACTTCAACGCGCCCGAACCGGGTTATCTCCAGGGCGGTCAGGGTCAGGCTGCCGTTAAATCAGGCATCACGGCAGAGGTCGGCGGCTGGGCGGCACAGCCCACGCAGGTCGTTACATACAATTCCTGCCACGATAACTACACGCTGTGGGATAAGCTTGTAGCAACGAGCGGCTCGGCAAACGACTACTTTCAGAGAAACGAAATGCTCGTTTCGATGAATAAGCTCGCGGCAGCTATCTCGCTGACGTCTCAGGGCATAAACTTCTTCCAGGCAGGCGAGGAGTTCGCAAGAACAAAACGCGGCGACGAAAACTCATACAGATCGTCGTCGGCGCTTAACCGTCTTGACTGGGAGCGCAGAGCGGAGTACAGCGACCTCGTTCAGTACTACTCGGGTCTTATCGAGATCAGAAAGAACTTCGCTCCGTTCACCGACCCGAGCGACAAAACGGCAAAGAGCATAAAATTTATCGACGCCGGCAAGGGCGTTATCGCCTACACGGTCGAGAATCAGCTCACAGCCGACACTCAGTGGAAATACGCGGCGCTCATGTTCAACGCGACGAGCGACGATAAGGAGATCACAGTCTCCGGCAGCGGTCTGCCCGAGGAGTGGGTAACGGTCGTAAACGGCGACAGCGCGGGTCTCAGCGGTCTTTCCGTGATAACGGACGGCAAGGCGACAGTCAAGGCAGGCTGCGCGCTCATGCTCGTAGACAAGGAGAGCTTCGACCGCCTTTCGCTCAAATCGACGAAGGGTACCGTTACGGTAAAGCACGTTGACGCCGAGACGGGCGACACGATAAAGACTCAGGTCATCTCCGGCACGATAGGCAGCAAGTATTCCATAAAGCCGGACGCGGCTCTTCTGCTCGACTACACCTACGAGAACGCGACGGGCAGCGTCAACGGAACGTACTCCGAGTACGAAAATACCGTTACGCTCAGCTACAGCAAGTACACGGGCAGCTACGGCACGGCTACGATCACCTTTGTCGATTCACAGACGGGCGACGAGCTTGCCGAAAGCATCGTTCAGCGCGGCAGAACGGGCGAACGCTACTACACCGCCGAGATACCGACGATAACGGGCTATGCGCTCGATCTGACGCATCTTCCGAACAACGGCGCCGGCAAATATACCGACGGGAATATCGACATCGTTTATAAGTACACACCGGTGAAGAACGAGCCGGTAACGGTACATTATTATAACAAAAACAACTGGAAGGATCTTACCGTTTACGCTTACGGCAACGGACTTCAGAACCGCTCCGAGACGAAGGAGCTTGTCGGCGCATGGCCGGGCGCGGCTATGCAGGACGACGGAGAAGGCTGGTGGTCGTACACGATCCCTTCCGAATCGCTTGAGGGCGTGAGCGGCGTCAGAGTGATAATCGCTCAGGGCAACGCTCAGGATCCGCTTGCGGGCAATGAGGGCTACCTTGTTTCCGGCGAGGTCTGGATCAACGACGGCAAGATCACCGACAAGCACGACAGAGAGATCGTCAGCAGCGGCAAGGTCAACGTTATATATGTTGACTACTCCGGCACGGTCATCGACAAGGACGTGATCTCCGGCAGGATCGACACAAGCTACAACATCGTTCCGAAGGAGTTTTTCGGCTACGAGCTTGCGTGTGATCCGGCGGTCTCCGCGGGCAGCTATGCGGCAGACGAGATAAATGTTATCTTCAACTATACGCCGAATTACGGCAAGAGCCTTATCGTATGGCTCGCGTCGGGCGGCGTTGCTGTACTGGCAGGCGGGATAACGGCGTTCATTTTAAGAAAGCGCGCTGCGTAAAACATGGCACTTGGTGCGGCTGATTTCGCCGTACTGAATGATAAAATGGGTCTCTGTCGTTCGTGCTTTGCGGGCGGCAGCGGCTTGCGTTTAACACTACATCATAACAAGGAGGAAAACAGTATGAGATCAAAGAAAACATTGTCGGCAGTTATTGCCGCGGCTATGCTTTCTTCCGTGATCGCTTCTTCGGGTATGCTCAGCGCGGGCGCACTCAAGGCGGCTACGGTCGACGGTATCGACCCGTTGGATTACTCATCGTACACAACGTATGACGGCGACGACCTCGGAGCCAATTACACCCCGGAGTCCACCACCTTTAAGGTATGGGCGCCTACTTCAACAGACGTAAAGCTCAAGCTTTACAAGACGGGCAGCGACGACGAGGACGGCGCAGGCGAGATCGGCGAGCATCAGATGAAGCTCGACAAGGAAACGGGCGTCTGGAGCGTTAAAGTTTCGGGCGACCTTAAGAACCAGTACTACACATATCTCGTTACGAACTCACTCAACCCGAACGGCAAAGAGGTAGTTGACGTCTACGCAAAGGCTGCCGGTGTAAACGGCAACAGAGCGATGGTCGTTGACCTCGATTCCACCGACCCTGTCGGCTGGGAGAACGACTCGCGCTGCCTTGTAGATTCCCCGACGATGGCTGAGGTATGGGAAGTACACGTTAAGGACTTCTCCTACGACTCGGAATCGGGCGTTTCGGAGCAGTACAGGGGCAAGTACATGGCGTTCACGGAGTTTGAGACTACTCTCAACAATGCCGGCGACGCTAAGACCTGTATGAATTATCTGAAGGATCTCGGCATCAACTACGTTCAGATCAACCCGATGTATGACTTCGGCTCCGTTGACGAAGCGTCGAATGACGACACTCAGTTCAACTGGGGCTACGACCCGAAGAACTACAACGTTCCCGAGGGCTCGTATTCTACTAACCCGTACGACGGCAACGTCAGGATCAACGAGATGAAGCAGATGATCCAGGCTCTGCATCAGAACGGCATCGGCGTTATCATGGACGTTGTTTACAACCACACCTACAGATCGCAGGATTCGTGGTTCAACCTCACCGTTCCCAACTACTATTACAGAGTTAAGGACGGCGTATGGTCAAACGGTTCGGGCTGCGGCAATGATACCGCTTCCGAGCGTGAGATGTTCAAGAAGTACATGGTAGATTCCGTTACTTATTGGGCTGAGGAATATCACCTCGACGGCTTCCGCTTCGACCTTATGGGTCTTCACGACAGCGACACTATGGACGCAGTCCGCGAATCTCTCGACAATATAGACACAAGGATAATTACCTACGGTGAGGGCTGGTCTCTCGGCTCTACTGTAGACGATGTTAACTGGGCAGGCAACGCTGTTTCGCTTTGCACACAGAAAAAGGCTACGAGAGTCAGCGATAGGATCGGTTTCTTCAACGACGATATCAGAGACGCTCTGAAGGGCAAGGCGTATAACGATCTTACATCTCCGGGCTACGCTACGGGCAGCACAGAGTTTGCAAGCACGGTATACAACAGCATTACGGGTCACTATGTCACCACAAAATGGAAGACACAGGTTCCCGGTCAGAACATTGTTTATTCCTGCTGCCACGACAACCAGACTCTCTGGGACAGACTGGTAGCTTCCGAATACGGCGTTCAGTCCGCAAAGGAGACGTTCGACAACAGAAACGAGCTGTTCGTATCGAGCAACAAGCTCAGCGGCGCGATCGTTATGACATCTCAGGGTGTTCCGTTCATCCTCGCGGGCGAGGAGTTCGCAAGAACAAAGTACGGCGATCACAACAGCTACAAGTCATCTCCCGATATCAATAAGCTCGACTGGTCGAGATCGGTAGATTACGCTGATATCGTTTCTTACTACAAGGGACTTATCCAGCTGAGAAACTCCTACCCCGGATTTACAGATATCACGCTTGACTCCGGCAAGGCGATCGAGAAGCTCGATGTTCCTTCGGGCGTTATCGGCTACAGACTCCCGAATATCGTTGATAAGTCGGGCAAAACATGGTCGGATATCGTAGTATACTTCAACGGCAGCCGCAAAGACTCCGCAGAGGTAACTCTCCCCGAGATCTCGTCGGCACAGGCAGGCGAGAAGGCAGGCGACGTTGACGGCGACAACGAGCTCACCGCAGCAGACGCTGTTCTCGTTCTCAGACACAGCACATCTATCGCGCTTCTCAACGACGCTCAGCAGAAGGTCGCAGATGTTGACGGCGACAACCAGATCACGGCTAACGACGCAGTTATCATTCTCAGAAGAAGCGTTGGTCTCGACGGCGGCTCGGCACAGCCCACAAGCGGCGCAGGCAGCGATACGGTATACTCCGTGATCGTTGACAAGCAGACCGCAGGCATCGCGGAGATCAGAACTGTTTCCGGCAAGGCAACACTCGAGCCGAACTCCGCGCTCATTCTCGTTCCGAAGAGCGAGTACGACAGAGTTGATCTCGCAAACAGAAATTATGTGAACGAGGGTACGGTAGTTGTTAATCACATTGACGACAGCACAAAAACAACTCTTTACACAACAACGATCAGAGGCTCCGAGGGTGCGGCATACAACACGCAGACCGCAGCTAACCTCCTTCTCGAATACGATTTTGACAGAGTGGAAGGAAACGCTTCCGGCAAGATCACAAAGGGCACAACGACTGTCAACTACTACTACAAGCCTTACCCGGGCGGCGTAGGCACGGTAGTTGTAAAGTATGTCAATAAGGATACCGGCGTTGCATTCAAGGATACTACAAGAACGATGAGAGCAAGAGCCGGCACGGATTACACAACGGAAGAGCTTGGATTCCC
>OMPZ01000072.1 GCA_900313125.1 uncultured Eubacteriales bacterium
ATCTGGAATTATTGATAAAGAGGTCAAGGGAGATGTGAAAATTTGAAAGAAAAATACCTTATAACCGTTCGCGGCACACAGGTGGTCGACGGCGAATCCGAGACGGAGGAGCTTACCACGACCGCCGATTACACCGTGCGCGAAGGCAAAAAGCTCATAAAATACCGCGAATTTGGCGCGACGGAGGAGAACTCCGACTTTATCGTGTCGAATCTGATAAAGCTTGAGGTCGGCAAGGTCACGCTCACAAAGCGAATGGAGGGCAGGACCGGGCAGATGATCTTTGAATGCGGCGTGCGCCACCAATGTATGTACGCAAACGAGGTCGGCAACCTCACCATCGGTATTTTTACCGAAACGATCATTGACGAGATAGGGCCGGACGGCGGCACTCTCGAAATTGAATATACTATAGATTTCAACGGCGGCTTTGAAAGTGAGAACCACATTTTCATAACGCTTACCAAAACGGAGGAATAATAAATGTCAGAAATTGCAATGAACGCTGCAAGCGAGCTTAAAGCGGCTGTCAGGGCCGCGCTCGAAAAGGCGATCGAAAACGGCGAGCTTATCGCCGCAGATATCCCGGATTTCACGATCGAGATCCCGGCGGACAAGAAAAACGGCGACTTCGCCACAAACGCGGCTATGGCAGGCGCGAGGGCTTTCAGGACCGCTCCGCGCAAGATCGCCGAAGCCGTTGTGAACAACATCGACCTTTCGTCAACGTACATGAGATCGTGTGAGATCGCGGGTCCGGGCTTCATCAACTTTTTCCTGTCCAAGAGGTACTACTCCGACGTTCTCAGAGAGATCGAAAACAAGGGCGACGATTACGGACGCAGCGATTTCGGCAAGGGCGAAAAGGTCATGGTCGAGTTCGTTTCGGCGAACCCCACGGGTCCCATGCACATGGGCAACGCCCGCGGCGGTGCCTTGGGCGACTGTCTCGCGGCTGTTCTCGACAAGGCAGGCTTCGAGGTGTGGCGTGAGTTTTATGTAAACGACGCCGGCAACCAGATCGAAAAATTCGCTAATTCGCTCAACGCGCGTTTCATTCAGGCAGTCAAGGGCGAGGACGCTATCGAGTTCCCCGAGGACGGCTACCAGGGCGAGGATATCAAGGACGCTGCCGCGCTCTTTATCGAAGAAAACGGCACGAGCCTTATCGACGCCGATGAGGACGTTCGCAAGAAGGCGCTCGTTGATTTCGCGCTCCCGAGAAACATCGCGAAGATGCAGTCCGACATGAAGAAATACCGCATCGAATACGACAAGTGGTTCATGGAGAGTGAGCTGCACAACAGCGGCGCCGTCAAGGAGGTCGTTGACATTCTCACCGCGAAGGGGCTTACCTACGAGAAGGACGGCGCGCTTTGGTACAAAAACAAGGAGGTCGTGACGGAGCTTCTCAAAAAGCAGGGCAAGACCGACGAGGAAATCGAACGCCTTGAGCTAAAGGACGACGTAATTATCCGCGCAAACGGCAACCCGACGTACTTTACAGCCGACATCGCCTACCACAAGAACAAGTTCGACCGCGGCTACACGCGTCTGATAAATATCTGGGGCGCAGACCACCACGGTCACGTTGCGCGTATGAAGGGCTCTATGAACGCTATCGGCTACGACGGAACGAAGCTCGACGTTGTGCTCATGCAGCTCGTAAAACTCGTAAGAAACGGCGAGATCGTCAGAATGAGCAAGCGTACCGGCAAGGCTATCCAGCTCGGCGACCTGCTCGACGAGGTACCCGTTGATTCCGCACGCTTCCTCTTCAACACGCGCGAGGCGAATACACAGATGGATTTCGACCTCGACCTTGCTGTAACTCAGGACAATCAGAACCCCGTCTACTACGTTCAGTACGCACACGCACGCATTTGCAGCATCATAAAGGCTCTTGCCGCCGACGGCGTGACGCTCAGAGAATGCACCGACGAGGAGCTTCAACTGCTCACACAGCCCGAGGAAAAGGAGCTGATCGAACACCTCGCGGCGTACACCGAGGAAATCATTCTCTCGGCAAAGAGCTACGACCCGACGAAGATCACGAAGTATGTAACTCAGCTTGCAACGCTCTTCCACAAGTTTTACAACGCCTGCCGCGTTAAGGGCGAGGACGAAGCTCTCATGCAGGCAAGGCTTACACTCTGCGTTGCCGTCAGGTCGGTAATCAGGAACGTTCTTGAGATGTTCAAGATCACCGTTCCCGAATCAATGTAATATTACTCAACAAACATAAGGCTGATCGGATATCCGATCAGCCTTTTTTGATATCTGTTTATTATTATCATGAAAACAGCAAAGCAGGGAATGAGATATCCCATTCCCTGCCCTGCCGAAAATTGAATATAGGAGTTATAACACTATATACTGTAGTTGGATTTTATGCAACAGCCTTTACAGTTACCTTGCTGCCGATCTTGTTAGATGTGATACCGATATCATATCTCTGGATAGCAAGTGCGTCTGCTGCTGTGATGCTGCCGTCGTTGTCAACATCTGCTGCTGTCTTGCCGTTGCCGCTGAACGATGCCTTGCCGACCATAGCCTTCATTGTGAGAGATGCGTCTCTGAGGCTTACCTTGCCGTCCTGGTTAGCGTCGCCGGAAAGAACTGTTACCTTTGTGTCGGTCTCTGTAGATGTATCTGTAGAGGTATCTGTCGAAGTATCTGTTGATGTGTCTGTGCTTGTATCTGTGGACTTCTCCTGATAATCTGTCCAGCTTGTGCCGCTGAGAAGCTTGGAAGAACCACCGATCTCAAGACCGGGCTGATTCTGACCGGGATACTGATTGTTGCCTGCGTCGCTGAAGATAATGCGTCCGTTTGCGAAATCGTCTACGTTAATAACGTAATAGCCGTCAGCATTTTTCTGTGTAACCTGAACGCCGGGCCATGTGCCGTTGTTTGTACCCTTTGTCTCATCGTAAATGTAAGCGTATACGCTGTTGAAGTTGGACTTGGAGTTGTCGAAGTATACGTTAACGCCTGTCGGTGTAGGAACGTCTGTGTGTGTATCTGTATCCTTACCTGTGTCTGTGCCTGTATCTGTATCGGGAGAACCGTCGTAGATAACTGCTATACCTGTGTCGCCTACCTGACCGGAAATAGTCGAAGAGGTTATTGTGAATGTGTTGCCTGTGATCTCGTCCTTGTATGTGCCCGGCTTAGCGTAGCCGCCGCCGTTTGTTACGGAAACGTTGCCGCTGCCGCTGCCCATTACGATAACAGCGCCGCCGTCCTTACGAGTGATAACTGCGCAGTTGTTGGACGTTGTGTAGTAATCAAGAGATGTACCCATTGCATTGCGGAAGTGGTTAACTGCTGCAACTTCCTTCGAGAATGCTGCGGAGGTGTCACCCTTCGAGCCGTAGCCAGCCTGGTCATGATGCCATGCGCCTGTAGGACGGGACATATAGAGACCCTGCGCACCGTTTCTTGAACCGATAGCTGCATAAGTTCTGTTGATAACGTTTGTGCTTGCTGCCTGAGATTCCATACCATTGAAGAATGTGTCATGGCTCTCTGCCCAATATACAAGACCCGTAGCGGGAACGCCCTGTGCAGCCCACTGACCGTAACCATCCATCGGATGACCGCCCATGAAGGCATTTCTTGTATTGTTGCCGTACTGGTTGTCGGTAACGCTCATGTACTGTGTGTACTCCTTCATAACAGCC
>OMPZ01000208.1 GCA_900313125.1 uncultured Eubacteriales bacterium
AAACACCGCGGATATAAATATTTTTATAAAAAAATTTTGATATGTTTTATGCATTTTACTTTAAAGCGTTAATACTGCACATCGTGTGGGCTTGGGAAGGCGTGCGGTCGTTGTTTGTAAGTATGAGTTTTTTGTGTATTTAATTTGTTTAGAGCTGCCCTTAAGAATCTCCCCCGACAACTTCTTCGCTCTATACTGCTTTCGTGTGTGCTGTGTTGTTGTGGACGATAGGTTTCTCTCTTAAAAAATTATTGTATTGCATTAAACAAAGTAGGCACTCCGGGAGTGCCGGTGCGGGTCTCCGGTGGAGACCTCTGCGCAAGCAGAGGCGCCCGAAGGAAGTGCCTTTGGGGTACACCGACCGACGCGGCAGCGGAGACCCGCGCGGCGAAAAAGCTGTGCCTTAGACAAACTACAAACGCGCAATTGCACGCGGGCGGCAGCCAGGCGGCTGCAGGCAAGTTCCGCCGTACTATATCGAAAAACAACATCTCCTCCGCGCCTTAAACAAAGTAGGCGTGCTGGGCACGCCGAGCCGCGCGGGACTACAGTTGTGCATTGCACAAACTACAAACGCGTAATTAAAGTAAAGGGGCGATCAGGCGCATGAGTCGGCCGAGGAGTTTGTAGTAGAGCTTTTCGTGCTTTATGGTGTTTGGAGTGACACGGCGGCAGCGGGCAAGAGTCGATTGGAAGTCCTTCTCTATGTCGGCGATGCAGCTTGAGCGGAAAATGTACGCCGCGCATTCAAAGTGGTGGTACAAGCTGCGGTAGTCGAGATTTATCGTGCCGACTACGGCTTTTTCGCCGTCGCAAACGAAAACCTTCGCGTGAACGAAACCGGGCGTGTATTCGTAGATCTTTACTCCGGCTTCGACAAGATATTTGTAGTGCGATTTTGCCAGCGCGTACACCGCCTTTTTGTCGGGTATGCCGGGAAGTATCAGCTTTACGTCAACTCCGCGCTGCGCCGCGAATTTGAGCGCGGTCTCAAGCTCGTCGTCAAGTATCAGGTACGGCGTCATGATGTGAACGTAGCTTTTTGCGCGGCTGAGAATGTCCATATACACGCTCTCGCCGACCTTGAAGCTGTCGAGCGGACAGTCGCAGTAGGGCATGATAAAGCCGTCGCCGTCAAGACGCGTTTTGTTGTCGAAAAAGCCGTCCCACTTCGCTTCAGGCTCGGTCAGGTTCCACATTTGCAGGAACATCAGCGTAAAGCTTTCGGCGGCGTCGCCCTTGACCATTATCGCGGTGTCCTTCCAATGACCGTAGCGCGGCTTTTTGTTGATGTACTCGTCGGCAAGGTTCACGCCGCCGGTAAAGGCGGTCTTGCCGTCAATTACGAGTATCTTGCGGTGGTCGCGGTAGTTGTAGTGAGTGGATAAAAACGGACGTATACGCGAGAACGGCTTGCATTTGATGCCGAGCCGTTCAAGCCGCTTCGGGTAGTCGGCGGTCAGCGTTGACATCTCGCACATCCCGTCGTACATAACGCGCACGTCAACGCCCTGCTTCGCTTTTTCCGCGAGCACCTTCAGCACGCTGCCCCACATATAGCCCTCCTCAATGATAAAATATTCGAGGAAGATGAAATCCTGCGCCTTTTTAAGCTCCCTCATCAGCGCGGCGTATTTGTCCTCGCCGAGAGGAAAATATTTTATGCGTGAGCTGCCGTAGATCGGGAAACAGCCGGAACGGTTGAGATAGCGGCACAGATCGTCAGTCGCCGAATCGGTTATCTGCGGATCGGCTATGACCTTCTCGTCCTGCTTAAGTGTGTTTTTCGTCTCCGTGATGAGCACGTTCACGCGCGATTTTACGGCGCGGTGCCCGATATCGTTTTCGGTGAAGATCAAAAACAGAGAACCGGGCACGGGCGCAAGCATCAGTATCAAAAGCCATGTAAGACGCGCCGTCGAGTCCATGTCGCTTGAAAAAAGATGAAATACCGTAAGTATCGCGACCACGCCGAACGCGGCGGAGAACCACTCGTAGTAATCCCTGAGCTGATCGTAGATCGAATAGAACATCGCAAGCTGGAGTATTATGAGAGCGGCGGTTATCCCTGCGCGGCTGAATATCAGCCGAAGTATGCCCTTGTGCCGCTTCGGTATCAGCCGAAGTACGTTAGGGTCGTGCGGGTCGAGCCGCTTTTGCTTTTTCCATTTTGAAGCTGCTTTCTTCTTAGCGTTTGTCATTGTTTCGACTATTCACCGCCTTAGTGTTATATCTCATATATGATCTCGCGCGCGGTCTGCTCGTCAATGGGCGTCGCGTAAACGTTTTCGCCGAAGCATACGACCTCGCCGATGCCCTTTTGAAGTACGAACCTCAGCTTGCCGTCGCGCACCTTCTTGTCGGTGTAAAGCTTTTTGACAAGCTCCTCGCGGTCGATGTAGTCGGGGAGACGATAGGGGAGATGCGCCTGCTCGAGCAGCGACTCTACCTCGCTTACCTCGCCGTCGGTCATATAGCCCATTCGCCTTGAAAGGTGTACCTCCGCGGCAAGACCGATCGCCACCGCTTCGCCGTGCAGCAGCCTGTATCCGCTGACCGTTTCAGCCGCCCTGCCCACTGTGTGACCGAGGTTGAGTATCTCTCGAAGTCCGCTTTCGCGCTCGTCCTTCATAACTACCGAATATTTGATGCGGCAGTTGCACTCTGCGGCGTGTACGCAGGCGGTCTTGTCAAAGGAGTAGATCTTCTCCATGTTGTCTCTGAGGAAATCGAAAAATTCCCTGTCAGCCATGCAGGCGTGCTTTATCGTCTCTGCCATGCCGCTGTAAAGCTGACGAGGGGGAAGGGTCTCCCACGCGGCGATGTCGATGTAGACCTTCTTCGGCTGGTTGAAAAGTCCGATGAGATTCGTCGCGAGCGGTGTGTCTACCGCCGTTTTTCCGCCGACAGAAGCGTCCGCCGCGGCAAGCAGCGTCGTCGCGTAATTGATGAAAGGAACGCCGCGCCCGAAGGTGCCTGCGGTAAAGCCCGCAAGGTCGGTCACAACGCCGCCGCCGACCGCGATGATGCAGCAGTCGCGGCGAAATCCGCTGTCGAGCATCGCGTCCTCAAGGTACTCCTTCGTTTGGCGCACCTTGCTTTTCTCTCCGTTTTTGAACGTGAATACCTTCACCGTGAAGCCCGTATCTGTGAGCCTGTCTGCGATAGGGTGCGCGTAAAGCGGCTCTACTATGTCGTCGGTTATAACGGCAAATTTTTTTATGCTGCCGACAAGACCGTTTTTGATATCCCCGACAAGCGCGTCATAAAGTCGGTAGCCCAGTTCGATCTCGTAGCTGTCATCGACAACCTTTTTTAATTCTACGTTGAATTTCGCCATAACATTATCCCTCACCGATAGTATATGTTGCGTCGCCGCGCTCGATCGCGTCGAATATCGCCTGAAGCTCGTCAACGGCTGATTTTTCGTCGGCATAGTAGCCAAGCGTCTTGGTAGTGGACAATTCTGTCAACGGCACGTTCATGATGGCGAACTTTTTATCCTTGCCGGAGAGTGTTCTTTCAATGGAAAAGCAAAAATCCCTTGCCGATAAAATAGTCTTTCTG
>OMPZ01000074.1 GCA_900313125.1 uncultured Eubacteriales bacterium
GCCGTAAGAGACGCCATGAAGCTTCTTGTTCAGAAGATAGACAAGGGGCTTGCCGAAGGACGCCGCACGGGCGACCCGTATGAAGAGGACTTCCCGCTAAAAGAGATGGTGCCGCTTTCAAAGGTCGATCTCTCCCCCACTATCTCCGACGACGAATACAAGAAGGAGCTGAAAAAGCTCCAGACGCGCCTGAGCGAGCTGCACAACATCATTTACCGCAAGAAGATACCCGTTATCCTCTGCTACGAGGGCTGGGACGCCGCAGGCAAGGGCGGCAACATTCGCCGCGTCGCTTATCCGCTCGACCCGCGCGGCTTTGACGTTCACCCGATAGCGTCTCCGCTGCCGCACGAGCTGAACCGTCAGTTTTTGTGGCGGTTCTGGACGCGCCTTCCGCGCACGGGTCACATCGCGATCTTCGACCGCACCTGGTACGGCCGCGTCATGGTCGAACGCCTTGAGGGCTTCTGCGGCGAAAAAGACTGGAAGCGCGCCTACAACGAGATCAACGAATTTGAGCGTATGCTGACCGACTGGGGCGCAGTCGTGCTGAAATTCTGGATACACATCGACAGCGACACTCAGCTTGCCCGCTTTACGGAGCGGCAGAACACGCCGGAAAAGCAATGGAAGATCACCGACGAGGACTGGCGCAACCGCGAAAAATGGGCGCAGTACGAAACAGCCGTTGACGAGATGCTGCAAAAGACGAGCACCAAAAACGCGCCGTGGTACATCATCGAATCGAACGACAAAAAGTACGCGCGCATCAAAACGCTCCGCATGATCGTAAAGGCTCTCGAAAACGCCTGTGAAAACAATTTTGAACAGATGATGGACAGATGATCCCGTCACACAAAAAGCACTCTCGGCAAGCCCGCCGGGAGTGCTTTTGGATTCAAATAATGAATACTGAAGAATGAAAACTGAAGAATGAATAATGTCGGAAGTGCTGCGCACTTGTTTTATTATAAGCTTTTTTATTCTCAAGCTGTCGGAATTTGCGTCCTTATCTTTTTGCTTATCCTGTAAAGCATGATATAGATACCGAAAACGTATGCGACCGTTACCGCGATGTTTATAAACATATTGTTTCTGAAAATGAACATCACGACGGCAAAGCTCGCGCCAAGCAGCAGCATGAGCAAAAAGAATTTTTTCTTAAAGCCGCATTTCTTCTTCGCGTAATGGCAAAGCGCGAAAAGGAACATGTAGTAGATAACGAGCGACGCCACCAGAAGCGTAATCTTCGGCAACAGGTCGATATCTTCATTGCGCATAAATTCAAGCGCTGTCGTGATGTTGTTGAGAGAGAATATAATGAAGATATGAAAGAGCATATATATAAGCCCGTTCGTTTCGATCTCGCGGTCGATGATATGATCGTAAAGCGTGCCGTAGCTCAAAAACAGCCCGATAACGATTATGAACGCCATTGCGCTGAAATACAGACCCCGAACGCTCAGGCTGCCCTCAAAGTACGACGCGATCGCGATTATCATTTCGCCGAAGGTGAAAACGACGTAAAGCATCGCACGCTCCGAAAGGTGTGAGAAATCGACGACGACCGTTTTCTTTCCGTTGCCGAAAAGCAGCGTCGCCAAAATGCCGAACAGTATAGCCGCGAGAGATAAGAACCATACGCCCGTTTTGCTGTACAAGGGTATGGACGCGAGTATTATCGCCGATTCAGCGAAAAGTATAATCATCACATTCCTGATGCGCTTTTGCTGCTCGGGGTCGCCCTTGTGGTTTCTCAGCTCGATTAGATACTGCACGCCGATATTTATAAGAATAAGCGCCCACGCAAGGTGGTACTGCATCTGATACTCCTGCCAATGCTCGCGGGTGCCCTCAGCGACGAAGTACAGCAGGAACATATTTATGAAGAGAAAAACATGGTCGCGCGCGCCGTTTCGCCCGTAAAGATTTATGTAGTACGTCGTGAAATTCCATATCTGTATCACCGCGAGCGTACACAGAACATACGCGAGGAACATACCCGACTCGACAAAGCCGCCGCTGATATGGTGCAGCAGCGAATTGTTCCGCCCGATGACATAAACGAAGATCAGGTCGTAGATAAGCTCAAGGTATTCGACCTTTTTCTCTTCCTTCTCTAAGATCTCTTTTATCAAGTCATTACCTCCCGAGCGTTATTCTCCCACAAGCTTTACCGTGACGGGCGACGCGCCGAGCGCGGGTATAACCTTATCGGTGAGGTCCTTCACGGAGAATTTCAGCGAGCTTGTATTCACACACGGGTGACAGCCGAAGTACTCCTCCTTCAGGACGTCCTCGTCGATAACGAGCTGAACACGGTGCTCCTTATCGTTCATAAGCCCCAGCACCGAAACGCTGCCCGGATGAAGGTCAAGCAGCTCCTCCATACACGCTTCGTCCGCGAAGGACAAGCGGCTTATACCCATCTGCGACGAAAGCTCCTTCGTTTTAAACGGCTTGTCTCCGGGCATTATGAGCAGGTAGAACTTCGTTTTCTGACGGTTGCAGAGAAAAAGGTTCTTGCATATACGAACGTTGAGCACAGCGTCGATCTCCTCGCACGCTTCCATTGTGGTCGCCGGCTGATCGCGGTGGTCGGTGCGTTCAAACTCCACCCCCAGACCGTCAAGAAATCTATAGGTGCGCACCTCGCGCTCCTGTCTGCCCGTCATGTCCTCGGGCGAGCCCCTTAAAAGCTCCATTGTACTCTCCTCCAAAATTTTATTATGACCGACTGCGTTACAGTCTGCCCCGGCAGACCCCACACCTGCGCCACTTCGTGATCCTCTCTCTGAGAGAAATTATTTGTGACTAAAAATTTTATGGTATTTCTGCTAAAGACATTTGTTTTCTGAATGGTTACTAAAATACGCGCTTTGTGGCAACGATACTTACGCCCGTTTCGGCTGCGTTTTCGATCACTACGTCTCCTATCGACACGGGCAGGCTCACCTTCGCCGCCTTTATCGCAGCCACAACGTCGAATATCTTATCCTTCGGCACGGGCGACTTCGTCTTTACGGGAACGGGCACGCCATTTTCCGCTATCGCCGTCGAGGTCACCATTCTTGTCGGGGCTGAGACCTCGGTCTCGGCGTATCTTTTGCCGACCGCGCAGTTGTTTCCGCTGACGGACACAGCCTGTCCGTTCTCCACCTCTACAGTCAGCTCGCAGCCCATCGGGCAGCCGATACAGATCATATTTCTTTTCATACGCCGCCTCCCGTTATAGTTACCGTGATGTCCTGCGCGTCGGAGAGGATATCCTTTTTAAGGATAACGTCCTCCATCTCGCTCGGCACCATTATCTTTTTCTTCTTTCTCAAAAGCTCCCGTTCACCCGAGCTTACCACTATCGAGCAGCCCTTGTAGACGTCTCTCACTCTGAAACGCAGATGCACGTTTTCGCTTACGTTCGCCGTATCTATCGTCGATGGCACGGTGTACCTCACGCCGTCTCCGGGCGAAACGGAGATCTTTTGCGGCGCGTTCTCTTTTTTGCCGCCGTTTTTGATGTACTCCGCAGCGTTTCGCCCTGCGCGTCCCGACTCCTCCGACACGAAATCTACAAGATCGTGGACGTGCAGCACGTTTCCGCAGGCAAACACGCCGTCAACATCGGTCTCAAGGCGGTCGTCAACTATCGGACCGTTCGTCGCGCCGTTTATCGAAACGCCCGCGCCGAGTGAAAGCTCGTTCTCCGGGATAAGTCCGCATGAAAGCAGCAGCGTGTCGCACGGGTAATACTCCTCCGTGCCGGGAATGGGCGCGCCTGTCTTATCGACCTCGGCGATCGTCACGCCCTCCAGTTTGCGCTTGCCTTTTATATCCGTCACGGTATGGCTGAGCTTTAACGGAATACCGTAGTCGTCGAGACATTGAACGATGTTTCTCTTCAGTCCTCCCGAGTACGGCATAAGCTCCGCTACGAGCTTGACGTGCGCGCCCTCAAGCGTCATTCTGCGCGCCATGATAAGTCCGATATCGCCCGAGCCGAGGATAACTACCTCCTTGCCCGGCACCCAGCCCTCGCAGTTGACCATCTTCTGAGCCGTGCCGGCGGTGTAGATGCCCTGCGGTCTCATGCCGGGGATATTCAGCGCGCCGTGCGGTCTTTCGCGGCAGCCCATCGCGAGGATAACGGCGTCCGCCTTCACCGTTTTTAAGCCCTTATCGCGGCTTACAACGGTTATCTCCTTGTCGCGGCTTACGGAAAGCACCATGCTGCCCGTCTCAAAGTGAATGCCGAGCTGCTCCGTCTGCTCGATAAAGCGGCCCGCGTATTCGGGGCCGGTCAGCTCCTCCTTGAAGGTGTGGAGACCGAAGCCGTTGTGTATGCATTGATTGAGAATACCGCCGAGACGGTCGTCGCGCTCGTAGATGACTATATCGTCGATCCCGTTTTTGCGCGCTTCTACAGCGGCAGCCATTCCGGCAGGACCTCCGCCGATTATCACCAATGAATGCTTATCCATTCTTCTTCACCTCCCAAAGCGGTATGTCAAGCTCCTGCGCCAGCAGCTCGATCACTCTCGGCGAACAAAAGCCCGCCTGGCATCTGCCCATGCCCGCTCTGACTCTGCGCTTTACGCCGTCGAGCGTAGTCGCGCCGAGCGGTCGGCGAATGCTGTCGAGTATCTCGCCCTCGCTTATCTGCTCGCAGCGGCAGACTATCTGACCGTAATCGGGGCGTTCCTTTATCAGCCTTTCGCGCTCGTCATATCCGAGCTGCGCGAGCTTCGGTATGCCCTTGCGTATCGGGTCGAAATCCTGCTTTTTCTCCGGGTGAAGCCTTTCGCAGACGAGCTGCGTCAGATATACGGCTATAGCCGGAGCGCTGCTAAGTCCGGGTGACTCGATGCCCGCCGCGTCGATAAAGCAGCCGCAGTCTCTGATGATGAAGTCGCCCGTGCTGCCCGTCGCTCTCAGCCCCGAAAACGAGGTTATCACCTTGTTGTAGGGAACGCCCGAAACGGAGCGCGCCGAAACACTTTTCACGGCGTCAAGCCCCGCGCGTGTCGTCGAGATATCCTCCTTGTCGCCGATGTCCTTCGCCGTTGGTCCGACGATGAGATTGCCGTGTACCGTCGGCGAAACGAGCACGCCCTTGCCCATTTCGGAGGGCACCTGGAATATCGTAGCCGAAACGGTGCTGCCCGCGCTCTTGTCGAGCAGCATATACTCGCCCTTGCGCGCCGTGATCGAGAAATCGGGCGTCTCCACCATATTGTGTACGGCGTCGGCGTAAACTCCGGCGCAGTTGAGAACTACCCTTGCGCGGAACTCCCCCTTCGTTGTGGAGATAACAAAAATATCGTCCTCGCGTTTTATCGCCGTCACCTCTGTCATCAGCTCAAACTGCGCGCCGTTTGCACAGGCGTTCTCGGCAAATGCGATCGTCATCTCAAACGGACAGACGATACCCGAGGTCGGCGCGTACAGCGCGGCGTAAACTTGCGGTGAGAGCGACGGCTCAAGCTCTCTCGCTTCGTCGCCCTTGAGGATACGCAGACCCTCCACGCCGTTTTGTAGACCTCTCTCGTAGAGCTTCTCGAGCGTTTCAAGCTCGCTCTCCTTCCAGCAGACCACCATTGCGCCGTTTCTGGTAAACGGAATGTCGAGCTCCTTTGAAACGCTGTCCATCATTTTATTGCCCTCGACGTTGAAGCGCGCCTTGAGCGTTCCGGGCATGGCGTCAAAGCCCGCGTGAATGATCGCGCTGTTCGCCTTGCTCGTGCCCTCGCAGACGTCGCTCTCACGCTCGAGAACGACTACGTCGAGCTTGTATCTCGAAAGCTCGCGCGCGGCGGCACAGCCGATAACTCCGCCGCCTATCACGGCGGCGTCATATATTCTGTTGTCCATACAATTCCTCCTGTTATAGATTTTTCGTCCGCGCACTTTTCTCTGCGCAGAACACCTTGATATCATTATAACAGGTGTACTGTTTTTTAACAAGAGATTTTTTATTTTTGTGTAAATTCGTAACAACAATAAGACGCCGCCCGAACGAATGTGATGGTCACAAAGTCGTTCGGGCGGAGCCGATCATAGATATTCCCTATTATCTGCCGTTTTCACGGCGGAGAAAAACATTGTCGATCATAAATAAGACTTCGCTAAGCGACGTCAAACTTATGCTCTTTGAGTGTTTCTGCTGCTGCCCTTTTCTCTCTTTCTTGTAACGATGAACACGATTCCCAGAGCTGCCAGTACAACTGCGGCTATTGAACCGAAGAAGAGCGGTCTGTTGGTGACGTAGCGGACACCAAGGTTCGTTGTTACATAGAAATTGCTGATCTCTTCGGTGCACTCGTTGCCTGCGCTGTCGACTGCAACTACCTTGAGCTCGTGCGCGTGTGTCGAATCGCCTGAAATATCGAAGGTGATATCGTCGCCCTTGGCAATGAGATCGGAAAGCGTTGATTCGTTCATTTCGAGGACCTGATTGCCGTCGAGGAATACTGTAACGAGAGCAAGTCTGAGGTTATCGCTTGCGGAAAGAAGTACGCTCAGGTTGTCAACAGCGTATGTTTTGCCGCTTTCGAGGTTCTTGACGTTGATTATCGGGATAGTACTGTCAATACCGAAATTGAACTCCATATTCTTCGTATCAAGCGAGTTCGCCGCATAGTTGCCTGCATCGTCCTCGGACTGAATGGTGATCTTGTATGCAGCGTCATCTTCAAAGTTCTTCTTGAAGATAACGTACTCATACTTGTACCACTTTCCGTCGCCGCCGCTCACGTTGACCTGATAGTCATCCTTTTCTTTGAGCTCTATGGCGTCGTTGTTCTTGAAGAGTGTTACGGAGTATCTCGTCAGCTTGTTTACGTTCGTCTCGGTAAGCACGATATCGATAGGCGACTTCGAGTACTTGCCTCTGATAGATTCTGCCTTGTCGCTGACCGAATAAGTCGAACCGAAACGGTTAACGGAGAATTTGATCTGCTGCGTTGTGGAATTGCCTGCCATATCGACAAGTGCAGCCGTCAGCGTGTAGATATCGTCCGCCGACTTTTCAACGGGGAAGTTGTCGAAGGTGAATACTCTGCCGTTGTGGATATCGCTGTACTTGCCCGCGGGAGTGATAACGCCCCTGTTAGAGCCGGAGAGCGCGATACTCATGTTGCTGCTGTTGAAGTTTGTGTCGGAGCAGGTAACGACAGGGATAACGTCGCCCTTGTTTGCCGACTCGTTCTTAACACCCGTAATGCTTACCTTCGGAGCGGTAAGATCGACTGTGAATTTAAACGGAGCCGTCTGAGCCGAAGCGTCAACGCCTGCGTTTGCGTTGTTCGCCATATCTCTCATGCTAAGCTCAACAGAGTAAAGCGCGTCGCTCGAGAAGGTGATAACTGCCGTATGAGTATTGCCCGAGCCGCTCCACGAGCCGATAGACGGAGCAGTTGCAGCCGCGCCGTCATTAGAAGCCGATACGTTGACGTTAACTCTCGACGCGTTGAAGTTGTGTTCGTTGATCGTAACAGTAGCGGTACGTCCCTTGTTGAAGTAGCTGCCGTTTGCCGCGCTGTTGTTGTCATAACGAATACTCATCGTCGGGATTGTTTTGTCGATCGTAAAGCTTGTCGGAGCAACGCTGCCGCTTGCATAGTTCTTTGATGTGCAGGCATTTCCTGCAAGGTCGGTATAACTGATATCGAAGGTGTAGTCGCCGTCGGCGCTGTATCTGATCTGAGCCGTATGAACGGTGTCGTCGCCGTTGTAAGAGCCTGTGCTCGTGCTCCAGCCCGAGACAGACGGAATGTAGCCGTCGGTGTTTGTGATCTTTACGCCTGCCGTTGCCGCTGACGGATCGAAGTTGCGCTCTGTGATGCTGATCGTAGCAACACGGTCGCTGTTGAAATAACTGCCGCTGTCTGCGGAGTTGTTGTCGTAAGAGATGTTGATAACAGGTCTTGTCGTGTCGATCTTCACTACAGTATAGCCCTTCGAGCCCTGCTGTGAGTTGTCGCCGGAGTTGCCTGCGTTATCTGTAGCATAAACAACGATCTGGATATTGTTGCTGTTGTTTAAGCTACTGTCGATCTTGATCTTGCCCTGCCACGACTGTAAGAGGTCGCTCTGCTTCGGGTTGATGCCCTTGAACTGATAAAGCTCGCCCGTCTGTGTGGGAGTGTTCGGGGAAGCGCTGTCTCTGTCGAAGATGCTGTAGGTGATCGTTTTGAGACCGGAGTATGTGCCGTTGGTGAGCGGATCGTCTACTCTGATATCCACGTTTACATCGCCGTTATAAATGCCGTTGCGCGGATATTCCGGATTGACCGTGATCTCGGGAGCTACGACCTCGTCGAGCGGATGCTGATCGTCTACGATAAGACCGTTGGTACCTACATAGTAGTAGTTGCCGGCGTTATCGACGATCCTTAAATATACTGTGAACTGTCTGTTCGCGCCGACCGTGAAATCTTCAAACGGCGTCCATACGCCTACATTGTCAAGATCTGCCGCTGTGAGCGCTTCCGTAGCGTCTGCCGCGTTTGAAGAGACCGTCATGTAGTAGTCTACGCTTGCGATCGGCGATGTGCGGTCTGCCGAGGTAGATGTCAGCGAGATGCTTCTGTTGGACCAGAAGCCGAACATGAGCTGATCCACGAGAGACGTCCATGTTTCTTTTCTGCCCTCTGCCGATTCAGCCGTTACCGAGCCGGTCGGTCTTGTCTTGTCCACGGTGAACTTAAACGGCGCTGTCTGACCGCCTGTGAATATGCCGCTGTTCTCGTTATCGGCGTTATCTGTGTAAGACATATCAAACGTGTAGTTCGCGTCTGCCGCGTAGTCGATAACTGCTGTATGTACAGCGTCGTCGGGCGTTGTGCCCTCTGTCGTTACCCAGTCGCTGATAGTGCAGCTGTTGTTTACAGCCTTGCCGCTTATATCCTCCGATGTGATCTTAATGCCATTTGTAGCTTTGTCCTTATCGAAGTGATCCGTTCTTTCCCTTACCGTTACGGTAGCCTTTCTCGATGTGAAATAGCCTTCTACCGCGTTCGGGTTTGACGTATCGTCATAAGCGACGCTTATCTGAGGTCTTGTGAGGTCGATGTCGATCTCACGGCTTACGGTATTTTCGTTGTCGGCATTGTCGACAGCTCTTACGAAGATCTCTGTCTTGCCGTTGTTGTTCGGCTTCGGGTCGATAACGAACTCGATCGAACGCTGTTCCTGAAGCTCGTCGTGTGTAGGAGCGGATGCCGTAAATGTATAGAGAACGCCTTCCTCTGTCTTTACGCCATTGTGCTCTACCCAGTAGCTTACTTCCCTGATGCCAGAGTAAGGAGCCTTGTCGGAAACCTCTGTAGTGATCTTGATGCCGTCCTCATATTTAAGACCGTAAATGCCGTTGCCGTTAGGCTCTTCCGGATAAATACCTATCTTACAGGGAACGTCATCAGCGATAAAGCCGTTGGAATTTACATAAGTGTAGTTGCCTGCCTGGTCTGTGATCTTGAGATAAATGGTAAACCGCTCGTTCGGCGAGATACCCTTTGTCGCGATCACGGACGATTTGTAGGGA
>OMPZ01000018.1 GCA_900313125.1 uncultured Eubacteriales bacterium
CATAACTGTATTCTGAGAAACAGTAATATCATAATCCACAGTTATGAGGTAGGAGCCCTTGCTGAGCTTGATCCCGGGACCATCAATGAAAAAAACAGGGTCTTCGGAGGGTACCATAGTATCGTCGATGTACCACGCACCGTCTTTAAACTGAGCGTACTGTGACGACCACGAATCGAGCGGGGTCTCGATCACCTTCGGGTCTGCGGCGGCGACGCACGTCAGCACTATAAGCAAGGTGAGAACGATCGCCTGCAGCGCAAGGAAGATCAGAAAGTAAACATTTTTGACCTTTTGCCGCGGACCTCCGCCGGGTATTTTCAGGTGAGAGATCAAGCCTTCCGATTTTTTGCATTCGGTTTCGGTAGGCGCATTTGCCATAAACAGTCATTCCTTTCATTGTGAATATATAGCTGCACGATCACTAAAACGCACTATTTCTTATAATACCATATTCCTTCCCGAAAATCAATTACGAAGATCGTTTTTTCACGGCTTTTGATATTTTTCGTTGCAGCAGCGTAAAAGCGTTATTCCAAAATCAAAGCAACGACAAAAAGACTCCGAACCTCGTATGAAGTTCGGAGCTTTTATCATAAAACTATTCTGCCAATCAAATTCTTCTTGAATGAATAACGTGTGTCAGTGCATACCGCGGCCGCCCATCATGCCGCCCATGCCGCCCATCATGCCGCCGCCGGGACCGCCCATCATGCCGCCGCCCATCATGCTCTGCGGTATCTCGTTTACCTGTTCGCCGTTGATGATGATCGTGCCGCCGTTGTACTCGGCTGTCTGGTCGTAGTCGAAGGAGGAGGTCGGCGCCGTGATGTCGATAGCGCCGCCGTTTACATAGATGCTGCCGTTGGCGTCGATAGCGTCTGTGTCGCCCTGTCCCATGTCTATTGTGACCGTGCCGCCGTTGATCTCGATAACAACGCTGTATACCGTGCTGTTTGCCGAAGCGTTGATGCCGTCGTCTGACGCGCTGATGCTGATATTGCCGCTGTTGATCTGAATGCAGGTGCCTTCAATGCCCTCGGAGCCTGTGATGTCTATGTCGCCGCCGTCGATCTGTACAACAGACAGAGCCTGAATGCCGTCGCTTGCCGCGTTTATCTTGAACGTGCCGCCCGAGATATAGACCCAGCCGAGAGACGCGTCGTCGCTGTTTTCACAATGTATGCCGTCATTCGACGAGCTGATAGTGAATGTGCCGCCGCTGATCCTGACGGAATCGTTTGCGTCGATGGCGTTCTTCGTGGACGTGATGTTGTATGTGCCGCCGGTTATCTTGAGGTCGTCCTTGCCGGAGATGCCGTGGGCGGTGCTGCTTATGGTGAGCGTGCCCGTGCCGCTGAGCGTGATATCGTCCTTTGAATAGATGACCGCGTTCGTGTTGGTGTCGCCGTCCGTGGTGAATGTGCCGGTAACGCTGAGCGTGCTGCTGCCCGTCGAGGTGACGAAGCACTTGTCTGCCGATACGACGTAGATAGCCGGTGTGCTGTCGTTCGTGATGCTTACGCTGTCAAGCACGAGCTGTACCTTTGCGTCGCCCGCGTCTACCTTGATCGTGCAGTTCTTTGCCGTTCCGCTGATAACGTAAACGCCCTCCTCGGTGATGGTGATAGTCGAGTTGTCGCTGACGGTCTTTTTCACCGCGCTCGAGGTGTCGGCTGTCTGTTCGCTGTCGCGGCTGCTGAACATATCGGAAACGTCAAGGATACTCGAAGCGGAGGACGCCGCTGCCGACGACGTGCTGCTGCCGCCGCTCTGTGACGAAGCGGACTGCTGAGAGCTTGCGGCATTGCTGCCCGCTGAGCTTTGAGACGACTTCGACGAGCTTTGCGAGCTGCTTGAAGAAGAACCTGTGCTGTTCTTCGACGCTGACGCGCTCGACGTATCCTTCGAGCTTGACGAGTTCTTTGAGGACGAGCTCTTTGACGAAGAACTGCCTGACGACGAGCTGCTCGAGCCTGACGATGACTTGCTTTCGCTGTCGGACGCGCTCGACGCGCTGTCTGTTTCGTCGCTTGCGTCCTCGGCTGTATCGTCTGCCGATTCTGCGCTGCTTTCTGTTGTTTCGGATACGATGCCGGTTTCCGCGCTGCCTGCGGAGAAGGTGTCGTCTGTCTTGCTCGCACAGCCAGATGCGAGAAGGCTTATCATAAGGGCTGCTATTATAAGTTTCGTTGTAAGCTTTTTCATAGTATTTACCTCTCTTTCGTTGCTATGGTTATATTATATATGCCGTGCCTTAAAAAAACTTAAAACCAACGGCGGAATATTATTAACTTTTCGTGAACAAAAAATCGAGAAAACTGAAGGTTTTCCCCGGCATTATCAATTTATTGCTGAAAAGTTTATAAATTCTTTGTTCTGTTAATAAAATTTGTGTTGAAAAAATATAAATATGAGTTATAATAGATATAACAACATTTGCGGGAAGCTCCGGCAAAGGCGGTGCGGTCATGCCAATTTTTAAACGAAAAGAAAAAAAGCCCGGCTATGACGCCGAGCGCGTCGTGCCCGTTATCCGATGCAGTATCTGCACCGGCGAGCAGGTCGCCGGATTCAAGGACAAGGCGACGGGGCAGTTCAGCGAGGTCATGCTGATATGCTCAGACCGTGACCTCGAGATGTTCCGCGAAAAATACGGGATAACCGGGAAGATAGGGAAGGTATACTGATGAAAAAGAGAGTATTGCCGGCAGCGGCGGCAGCGGCGGTGCTGCTTTCAGCCTGTGCAGGCAGCGCACAGCCGGCACAAACATCGTCCGTGGAAAGTGTTACGGTCTCGTCGGCGGCGTCTGTCGCGGAGAGCGGCACGTCGTATGAGCAGATAACGCAGGAGACGGCGCAGGAAATAATGGACAGCGGCGAGGACATCATAATTCTTGATGTGAGAACGCAGGAGGAATTTTCCGAAGAGCACATACCCGGCGCGATATGCGTGCCGAACGAAACTATAGCAGACAGCGATATACCGCAATTGCCCGATAAGCAGCAGACCATACTTGTGTACTGCCGCAGCGGCAGGCGCAGCAAGGAAGCGTCTCAGAAGCTTGCGGCTTTGGGCTACACCGGCATAAAGGAGTTTGGCGGCATTATCGACTGGCAGGGAAAAACGGAAAAAGGGGATAATTAAGCTATGAGGTTTAGATTTATTGCGGCGTCTATCGCGCTTTTGCTGCTTGCAGGCTGCATGGAAACGGCGGAGGTCTCTCAAACTGGCGCGCAGGACAGCTCATCGTCCGCGCCGTCACAGGCGGAGACTTGGGTCGAAACGCCGGAGGAAGCCGACACACAGCAGATCGAAATGGACGCACAGCAGCCCGACAGCACGGGCGATACGACAGACGCCGACAGCGACGGCTACAGAAACGACGGCAGCATCTCGGCGGACTGGGCTGAGAACGTCTCGGTAGAGGAATACGAAGAATACGACGCCGACGAGTCCGACTACCGCGTCGAGGTCATGCTGACTGCAAACAAGGACGTAAAGGATCTGCGGCTGATCTCGCTCAATTACGAGAATGTCCGCGAGGACGGCTCGCCGATATTTTTGTATGACGACCTTCACGAGTTCGGCGATCTTGAAAAAGGGCGTTCGCTGCTCGTAAGAATGAGCTTCCCGGGCGATATGCCGAACTACGGCATTTCCTACAAGGACGAAAAGGACGTTATCAGGTACTGCGCTTTACAGCAAAGCGGCAAGGACGGCTCGCTCATTCTCTGGGAGTTCCAAAGCGCGGACGAAGTAAAGCTTCGGATCGGTGATATCCCGGTCAATTGATATACAATAGGGCAGTTCTAAAAACCTAATGTTGTCCGGATGTGCCGCAGATTTATTCGGTAGATTGCACATAAATTTCGCAGTCATACTGACGTATGTCAAGAAATTTTGGGCAATATGACGGATGAAGATGCGGTGCAGATGGGCGGCAGGAGGTTTTTAGAGGTGCCC
>OMPZ01000048.1 GCA_900313125.1 uncultured Eubacteriales bacterium
AGCTTTTCGAGGTGCCGATACAGGCTTGCATCGGTGGAAAGATCATCGCGCGCGAAACGGTAAAGGCGCTGCGTAAGGACGTGCTTGCAAAGTGCTACGGCGGCGATATCACGAGAAAGAAAAAGCTGCTTGAAAAGCAGAAGGAAGGTAAAAAGCGTATGCGCCAGCTCGGTACGGTAGAGGTGCCGCAGGAGGCGTTTATGGCTGTGCTGAAGCTTGATACAGATTGATAACTGATTCCCAAAGGAGGTCACAACATGAATTATTCACTCGCCAACATCAACGGCGTCAACATATTTTTCAGAGAGTGCGGCGACAAGGACAAACCTGCATTTTTGCTGCTGCACGGTTTTCCGTCGTCGAGCCATATGTTCAGGAATCTAATGCCGCTGCTGGAGGAGAAATTCCACGTTATAGCGCCCGACTACGTTGGCTTTGGTCAGTCGGGGGCACCGAGCGTCGAGGTCTTTGAGTATACCTTCGATCACCTCGCCGACTATACGCAGTCGCTGCTGCGCGCTCTCGGTATCGAGAAGTATTATATGTATGTTTTCGATTACGGCGCACCGATCGGATTCAGACTCGCTGTCAGAAACCCCGAGAGCATTCTCGGCATAGTCAGTCAGAACGGCAACATCTACGAATGCGGTCTCGGCGAAAGGTGGGCTACGAGAAAGATATACTGGGAAAATCCGACGGCTGAGCTTCGGCTTTTCCTCCAGTCTACCTACGCTCCCGAAACTATCATCAGAGAGTATATGTCAGGTCAACCGCTCGGCAATATCTCGCCCGACGGCTATTCGCTCGACATCTATTATACATACCGCGACGGATACTCCGATATTCAGGATTCGCTCATTCTTGATTACAGAACGAACGTCGCGATGTATCCTCAGTTCCAGGAGTATGTCAAAACGTACAAGCCGAAGCTGCTCGCGATATGGGGCAAGAACGACGAAAGCTTTAGGCCCGCCGGCGCGGAGGCCTACAAGGAGGACGACCCGAACGCGGAGGTTATTTTGCTCGACGCGGGTCACTTCGCTCTCGAAACGAACTACGAGCGCATCGCTTCCGAGATACTCAAATTCTTCGCCGATTGATCGAAGTACAGCTCATACGGAGGAGATCGGAATGGATCGTAAAAAGCATTATGCCGGAAGGCTCACGGCGGCGGCGCTTTGCGTTTTTACCGCGCTGCTGCTCGGCGCGTGCAGCGTTGATGTAAACAGCCTTGCCGGTACGAAGGAAAGCTCCGCTGAGTCGTCGTCGCGCTCGTCTGACACAGACAAGCATTCGGACAAGTTTTATTCAAACGACACCGACAGCGAAAGCGATACAGCCGCCGAAACGGACACCGCGTCCGATACGGAGAGCGACGCGCAGGCGTTTGACGAAAGCAAGTACCTGCCGATGTTCATTTCCGGCGGAGCGCAGATATCGCTGACAGCCGACGCACTCTACGGCAGCGAGGAGATAGGCTCGCTAAAATGCGGCGAGAGAGTTTCCGTCGTTCAGAAAAATGTCCCGGAATATACGTTCGTGTACAGCGCGGAGCTTGGAAAATTCGGGTATGTCCGCAGCGAGTATCTCGCAGATTATCTTGAAGAGACTACCGTGGGCGAGGTCATGTACACAAAGCCCGCGCAGACGGATATCTATAAGGATATACAGCTCACACAGCCGCTTGAGACCGTTATGCAAAACGAAATGATAACGGTGATCGTCAAGCGCGCCGACGGAAAATGGCGCGTTGCCGACAAAAACGGGAATATCGGCTATATAGACAAAAGTCTGCTGTCCGACAAAAAGATAAAAACGGAAAGCTCGTCGAAGCAGTCCGACAAGAATAAGAGCAGCTCTTCAAGCAAGGCTCAAAGCAAATCCGAAAGTAAAGCCGAGAGTAAAGCGGACAGCAAAACAGAAAGCAAGGCCGAAAGCAAGACGGAGAGCGCCGCAAGCTCGGCTGTCTCATCAAAAGCCGAAAGCTCAAGCCAAGCATCGAGCGAGGAGACCGTCAGCGGCGAGTATACAGGAGAGGGCGACGCCCCGATCGATTATACAACGTATATCGTAGATGTTGACGTGGGCTATCTGTCGCTGAGAGACGCGCCCAACGCGGAAAAAAGCAAAACGATAGGCGAGCTTTACTACGAGGAACGCGTTTACGTTATCGACAGCAGCGGTGATTTCTGGTACGTTTACGCGCCGTCTCTCGGAATGTACGGTTATGTTACGGGCGACGCAAGCTACCTTTATCCCGAATATTACGCAGACTGATCCGCCGCAGCGGCTGCGGCTTCACAAATTTCCCATGTGGAAAAGAAATTGTAAAAAATAAGGCAGGGTGGAAGCTGCCTGATAATGGAAGGTATATAAATATGGTTCAATACATTGTAACGATCGTAATGGGTACGGTCATCGGCTACGGTACGAATTACCTCGCCGTAAAGATGCTCTTTCGTCCGAAAACGGAGGTCAAGGCGTTCGGCAAAAAGCTGCCGTTTACGCCCGGCGTTATCCCGAAGCAGAAGGACAAGCTCGCCGGAGCGATCGGCAACGCTGTCGGAACGTCGCTGCTGACAAAGGACGATATCAAAAGCAAGCTCATGGGCGAACAGCTCAAAAGCTCGATCACGGGTAAAATTTCCGAGGTGTTGTCGGCACAGCTCAAGGACGAGGTGATGCACCTTGCAAAGCTCGACGACGAGGGCTACACGGAGACGAAAGCCAAGCTGTCGGCGATGATAACAAAGCAGATCATGACGTCGGTAAATTCTGTCGGAGTCGGGGAAAAGATCTCCGCTGAGACGTCAAAGGCTCTAATGGAAAAGGTCTCGGGAAATATGCTCAAGTACGTCGTGTCCGAGGAGATGGTGAAGTCTTTCACCGACCACGTCGGCAGAAAGGTACAGGAGTACGTTGATGAAAACGGCGCGGTGATAGTCCGCGGCGAGGTCGATAAACGGCTCGATTCTCTCGAAGAAAACTCAGTTACCGAGCTGCTCGAACGCGTAGACATCACGGAGGAAAAGCTTGAAAAAACCATTTCCGACGCTTACGACAAGGCCGTTGACAAGGCGGTAGACGAGCTGCTTGAACGCGTCGATATCGCCAAAATGATAAAGGAGAAGATCGACGCTATGGACGTTGATACGCTCGAAAACCTTGTGATGAAGGTGATGAAGGACCAGCTCGATACCATAATCAATCTCGGCGCGCTGATCGGCTTTGCCCTCGCGCTCATAAACGTCGGGATAAACGTACTGTTTACAAAATAAAAAAGATTATCAAAATATTGTCGGAATTACACGAAATTCCGGCAATATCTTTTTCTTTACAGAAATGAAATTCTGTGATAGAATATAGTCAATCACTACAAAATAAAACAGCGAGGAGGAGATTTTATGTTTAGAAAGTTTTTGGCGGAATTTTTAGGTACGGCAATTCTTGTGACTATGGGCTGCGGTGCGGCAGCGTGGGGCGCGAGCGCAATGCCGGATAAGGTCGGCGCAAGCTATGTTGGTATCGCGCTGGCGTTCGGCTTGTCGATAGTTGCGCTGGCGTATTCGATCGGCAATATTTCCGGCTGCCATGTCAACCCGGCTGTGTCTCTTGCAATGCTCATCAACGGCAAGCTGACGCCTGCGGAGTTCTGCGGCTACGTTATCAGCCAATGTCTCGGCGCGTGCGTAGGCAGTCTTATCATGATCGCAATGTTCATCGGCGAAAAGGGCGACCTTGTTCTCGGCGGCTTCGGCACTAACGGCTACGGTCAGTATTCCGCTTCGGGCGTGAGTCTCGGCGGCGCGATCATCACAGAGGTCGTTCTCACGTTCGTTTTCGTTTTCGCTATCTGCGGCGTTACGAGCACAGAAAAGTTCTCGAGGATCTCCGGCGTTGTTATCGGCTTCACACTTACGCTAGTTCACCTTGTAGGTCTCCCGCTCACAGGCACGTCCGTCAACCCGGCACGCAGCTTCGGCGCGGCTTTCGGCGCGCTGCTCAGCGGCGACCCTGCTGCAATGGGTCAGGTATGGGTATTCATAATCGCTCCACTGTTCGGCGGCGCACTCGCGGCTCTTTGCTGGAAGGTACTTTACGGCGACGTTGAGGAAGAGCCCGAACCGGTTCCCGCGGCGCCCGCACCAGCAAAAGCTCCTGCTAAAAAGCCGGCAAAGCGTTCAAAGAAGAGATAAATAACATATACACCTCCCGTGTGTCTGCCGAAAGGTAAATGCACGGGATTTTTTTATTGCAAAAGTAACGCATTTGTATTATAATGAAAGGAACGCGGGACAGTACAAAACCTATCGTCAAAATTAACAAAAAATAACCGAAAGTTTATAAAACTTTTCTACCTGAAAGCGGTGTAAAATTCACCCGAAATATTGACGAACAGGGGAAAGTATGCTAAAATAATACCTGCGTGACTGCACAAGATATGCGATGAAGCGGGAGGTTGCGGCGATATACGCCGGTTTTTCCGTGG
>OMPZ01000006.1 GCA_900313125.1 uncultured Eubacteriales bacterium
CTGACGCCGCTTTTCAAGCCTGTCAGCGAGATGACAGAGCTGCTTCGCAGCCGTACCGACACCGACTACTCAGGGCTGCTCGAACAAACAAGATCCGCGCTCGCCCGCCTAAAGGCTCTTGCGGAGTGATTTCGCGATAATAGGGCGGCACAGAGGGCTGCCAAGGATATAATTTTATTAGAAAACGCATTCGGCTTTCCCGAAAACCGTCAGCGGTTTTTCGCCGTATCAAGGAGATAGTATTATGGTAAAATATAAGTTAAACATTTACATAAATTCGGACAATAATATAATAGACAAAGCTCTCGAAAGCGTAGATTATCCTTCCGGTATGAGCGGTGAGGTGTTTTACTCGAGTCATATTCTTACGGATCTTGTCGAAGGGTTTCCGTCTGTCGTTCTGACAGACCGCCCCGAGACGGCGTCTTTACTTACTATGGAAAAGCCGGAGAACTGCTATGTCGTTTTCTTCGGTGAGTTTGGTCAAGCCGAACGCTTTGCTTCCGAGCTTTACGACCTGTGGATAGTCAACTCGTTCACTCCCGTAAAGGAGGTCAAAAAACGCTGCGAGTGGCTGTTTGAAAGGATAAGGCACCAGCTCGACGCCGCCTTCTACCGTGATGCGCTGCGTGCAACGGTAGATACCGTGCCCGAGATGCTTTGGGTAAGGAAGAACGACGGCTCGTATGCCGATGTAAACGACACATTTTTGAAGAACGTTCATCGCGCTAAGAAAGAGGTCATAGGCAAGAGACCAAAAGAGGTGTGGAAGAAGCGCACCTATAAGGAGGATACGCAGCTTGATTTCCCCAGCAGCAGCGACCCGGGGCTTACGATCGGCACGGTTTATATAAGCGGAGAGGATAATGACAGCTTAAGACAGCTCACGACCTACAAGCGCACAATAAGCGACGCGCTTGGCAACGATATCGGTGTGCTGAGCATTTGCGGCGACGCCGCGAACTCCGATAATCTCGGGCTCGAGCTTTCCACTATCATTGATAATATGCCGTATCCCATGATAATCTTCACGCCGAACTGGAAGGTCATCAAAATGAACAGCCTGTTCAAAGAGATAATCGGTATTGAAGAGATAAATATCTTCGATTACAACAGTTGGAAGAAAAACTCGATCGAGCCCAGCGGCGACCGCACCAAGGACGAGCGCAGGAATATTATCACGCAGGAATTTAAGATAGTAGTCAACTGCGAGGTGGCGTATTACTCGATAACGGAGTTTGCTATCAAAGACAGGTTCGGCATCCTTTCGGGCTACGTCTGCACCGCGATAGACAACACCTATCAGCATACCTACCAAAAGTCGATCACCGAGGCGGCAAACACCGATTCGCTGACCTGTATGCATAACAGACGGTTTTTCTACAATTATCTCGGCACGAATATCAAGAAGCCGCTCTATCTTATGTATATAGATCTCGACAACTTCAAGGCGGTAAACGACAACTATGGTTACGATGTCGGCGACGCGATGCTTGTCAGAATGTCTCAGCTTATCAACAGATTTTTCTCCGACAGCGTTACGGCGCGTATCGGCGCAGATGAATTTGCCGTTATCAACGATAAAAGCACAAAGGACGAGCTGCGTCAGCGCTGCGAGCTTCTTGAGCAGACAGTCTCCCGCGAGTTCAGAATGTACGAATGCGATATCGGAGCCAGCATCGTTATCGTTCATAGTGAAGGCGACGCGGACAACGCGGACATGATAATTCACGAGAGCGACGTAAAAATGGCGGAGGTCAAAAAGGCTCACCGCAGCGAAGCCGATAAATAATTTTTTAACGAGATCAGAAGGAGAAAAGGCGAATGCTGCTTACAAAAGAGCAGGTGCAGGCGGACATCGACGCTTTGCCGGAGAATTACAAAACAAAGGACGTTGACGCGCTCATAAAAAGGTACGTCAAAGAAGGCGCCGACGTGTCCTTGCTGCGCGCTCATATCCTCGGCGAGCAGCAGCTTCACCGTATATATTTTCACACGTCACTCAAGCAGATAAAAGACCCGGGCGAAAGGCTCGCGTTCATAGACGAAAATCTGCTCTTCTCCGATTGGTGGCACACAGACCAGCTCATCAACTTGGTGTCGCGCGCCGAGTTCGACACGGCGTTTGGCTATGCGCAGCGGTATGTTTTCAACGACGATCCGTTTGTCCGCCGCTGGGGCTACGTCATGTTTATCTCAAGGCTGTGTAAAAGCCGCGATAATCTTGAACGCATCATCTCGCTTCTTCACAACGACGGCGAGTACTACGTTCAGATGGCGCAGGCGTGGCTGATAGCGGAGCTTGCCATTTTCTTCCCTGAGGAGATATTCCGCTACATGAAAAACGGCTGCGCGCTCAGATACAACATAACCGGCAAGGCTATACAGAAGATCTGCGACTCCTACCGCATAACCGATGAGGACAAGGATCGTTTCAGATCGCTTCGCGAACCGCTTAAGCTAATAAAATAATAATAGAATAATAATAGACTCCTCGTTACGGGGAGTCTGAAATTTTTTTATGAAATTTTGTAACGAAAGCGTTTTGTGAACGTCTAATCTATGGATACAGCAAAAAAGGGGGTGAGTCACACGGATCCGGAAAAGCTGTACAATACATATTATATGCAGGTGTATTCGTATGTAATGACGCTCGTTAAGAACAGCTCGAATGCAGAGGAGATCACGCAGCAGACGTTTTACAAGGCGATCTCCGGCAAGGATAAATACCGCGGCACCTCGAGCGAGTATACATGGCTGTGCGCCATAGCGAAAAATCTCGCTTACGACGAGCTGAGAAAGGCAAAGAAACGGTCGGACGAGCCGAGCGAGAGCCTGCCTGCCAATACGAGTATCACCGACGCGGTGGAGGATCGCGACGTCTCCCTGCGCATACACATGGTTCTCCATGCGCTCGAGGAGCCGTATAAAGAGGTCTTTCAGCTAAGGGTGTTCGGAGAGCTGTCGTTTCACGATATAGGCTCGATATTCGGCAAAACAGAAAACTGGGCGCGTGTGACATATCACCGTGCCAAGCTGAAAATTCAGGAAAGGATGGGGGATAAATATGAATAACAGTTCCTGCGAGATCGTTCAGGATCTGCTGCCTCTTTACATAGACGGCGTGTGCAGCGAGTCAAGCAGCCGTCTTGTATCGGATCACCTCGCGGAGTGTAAGGAGTGCAAGGCTATCGAAACAAAAATAAGAGACACGAAGATCGAAGCTATCGTCGGAAAAGAAACGGAGAGCGTGCTTGACCGCCACGCGAAAAAGGAGCGCGGCGCGGCGTGGAAGGCGGGCGCGATAATCGCGAGCATACTTTGCTTTCCTGTCGTTATCGTCGCTATAGTGATGGCGAACGGACAGGCGCATTTCGACGTTCTGGCAATACTCATCTCGTCGATGATGCTTGCGGCGTCGCTGACGGTCGTTCCGCTCATGTCGAAGGAGAAGCGATTTACACGCGTCGTTCTCAGCGGTACGGCGTCGATACTTCTCATTGAGTTTTTCGCTTGTCTGAGCGAGGGCGCGTCGTTTGCGAGAGCGGCTGTGCCCACCGTGTTTGGCTTGTCGGTCGCCTTTCTGCCGTTTATAATCGGCAATATCACGCTGCCCGATCAGCTTAAAGACAAAAAAGCCCTCACCGTCGTTGTGTGGGACGTTCTCTGGCTGCTTTTGACGATCGCCGTCGAAACGATACCTCAGCACGGCAACGATTCGTTTCGCGAGGGCATGGTGATCTCCGTGCTGCTGATGGTCGTGGTGTTTTCGATATTCGGCATCGTCAGGCTTTCAAATTCCCGTGTAGACGGCGTAACGAAGATAGGCATTATCGTGATACTGCTGGGGCTTTGGAGCGCGTTTTTCAAGGATATAGCCGCGCTGTTTCTCCACGGCGTACATACGCTGCTTATCGGTACGGCAGATCTGTCAAACTGGTCGCCCGAGAATCTGAACGCGAACATTGCGCTGACTCTTCTGTCGTCGGCACTTTTTATCGGCGCGGTATTCATCATTATCGGCATCGTAAAAAAGATCGCAAACGACAAGTAACGTATCGCTGCCGTGCATATTCGGTATAGTTAATTCGATGAAAATTTTGTAATCTTTTCGTTTAAACCTACCAAAAAAGGATCAATCATGATTTGTGACTTTACAAAACGGGGAATTTAGAGTATAATACTAATGTGTACAAACCGTGAAAGGAGCTTTTTATGAAAAAGCATTATATAGATCCGTTTTGTGAGATTTTGGAATTGAAATTTGAGGATATTGTTACGGCGTCAGATCCGTCTGATCCGTCGAACCCGGAGACACCCGTGGTTCACGATTCACCTTTATCCGTTGAAGCAATGCCGATCACAAAGGCTGCTTATATCACAAATGCCGCACATCATACGACGATCGACCCGGGCGAGCTTTACGACCCGTTCTACAGCGCGTCTAACGCGGGTATTTCCGACAGCTCCGATACAGATGTTCAGGACAGCAAGGATCCGTACTCCGGCTTTGCGTCGGATACTGACGCTTCCGACAGCGACGTTATGGACGATATCTTTGTTGACTGATAGCTTCGGGAAAACAATACGAATTGCACCGCAGGCAGGGCTACGGCTTTGCCTGCGTAATATTTTACAGGCGCAGCCGATCTGTGAGGAGTGAGCAGCTTGCTTTTTAACGAAAAATACGGTATCAGCCATATCAGCTACAATACGGGGCGCATCGTGATCGAGCACACGAGCGACGAGGAGCTTGCGGGCGCCGACGACAATTTTGAAGGGCTTATCCGCGGCTTTTCAAGGATCACGGGCGGTATTCGCGAAAGTCTCGGC
>OMPZ01000061.1 GCA_900313125.1 uncultured Eubacteriales bacterium
ACAAAAAACAGCATTCATCGCGATCGTCGGCAGACCGAATGTCGGCAAATCGTCCATTTTAAACAGAATACTCGGACAAAAGATAACGATAGTTTCGTCAAAGCCGCAGACGACGCGCAACAGGATAATCGGCGTGTATACAAAGGGCGATACACAGCTCGTTTTCATCGACACTCCCGGACTTCATAAGCCGCATAACAGCCTCGGCGAATATATGGTGCGCTCGGTCAAGGAGTCCGTTGGCGGAGTGGACGCCTGCCTGCTCGTTGCCGAGTGCGACCGCCTGCCGGGCGATACCGAAAAGCAGCTCATGGAGCGCTTCAAGGCACAGAATATCCCCGCCGTGCTTGCCCTCAATAAGATAGACAGACTCGCCGATAAATCGGTTCTCATGGAGAAGCTCGCAGCTTATTCGCAGGAGTTTGATTTCGACGATATCGTGCCCGTTTCCGCACAGACCGGCAGCGGCATGAACGAGCTTGTGAAGGCTCTCGAAAAACAGGCGGGCGAGGGTCAGCATTTCTTCGACGACGACGCGCTCACCGACCAGCCCGACAGAGTTCTCGCGGGCGAGATCGTTCGCGAAAAAATACTCAGACTCACCGATAAGGAGATACCACACGGCGCGGCAGTCGTTGTCGAGCGTTTCAAAACGAGAGACGACGGCGGCATCATCGACGTCGACGCCACTATATACTGCGAGCGCGACGGTCATAAGGGCATTCTCATCGGCAAGGGCGGCTCTATGCTCAAAAAGATAGGCACCTACGCGCGCGCCGATATGGAGCGTTTCTTCGGCTGCAAGATCAATCTCCGACTTTGGGTCAAGGTCAAGGAGGGCTGGCGCGACCGCGCAGATATCCTCCGCTCCCTCGGCTACGACCCGGCAAATTTTGACTGACAAATTATTGAAATATTTTCCCTCTCCGCGGCGTATAATATTAATGAGCTTTCATACAGAAACTCAAAAAAGTCGCGGAGGAAAGTATTATGAATGAAAACGAAAAGGACGCATGGAAAAACTTTACGGTCACGGGCAGCGTTGCCGATTACCTGAAATATTCGGCGGCTAAGCACAGGCAGGAGCAGGACTATGAAGATAGTGACGGACGGACTGGTCATTCGCGAGCAGAGTATAAAGGAATCGGACAAGGTAGTGACCATTCTGACAAGGGATAACGGCGTCGTTACGGCGTATGCCTCCGGCGCGAAAAATATCAAAAACGCGAAAAGCACCGCCACCGGGCTTCTGACGTATTCGCAGTTCGTTTTATACAAAAGCCGCGAAAGGTACGTCGTTGACGAAGCACACGCAAAAGAGGTGTTCATCGCGCTTCGAAACGATATCGAAAAGCTCGCTTTAGCCCAGTATTTCTGCGAGCTTGCAGGAAATATCGTGCCGGAGGGAGAGCCGTCCGAGCAGCAGCTTCGGCTGACGCTCAATTCGTTGTTTCTGCTGAGTAAGGGTCAAAAGCCCTCGTCGCTCGTCAAGGCGGCATTTGAGCTGCGTCTGCTCACGCTCTGCGGCTTTATGCCGAACCTCGTGTGCTGCTGCGAATGCGCCGTCTACGAGCATGAGGGAATGACGTTTTTTACCGACGACGGAACGCTTCTTTGCGGCGACTGCCGCGGCATGACGAAAAAGCCCGGCATCGTCACGGGGCTTGGCGTTACCGCAGCAATGCGCCATTGCGTCTATGCCGACTTTGACAAGGTCTTCGCGTTCACCGTCTCGCAAAGCTCTCTGTCCTTGCTCGAAAAAGCCTCTGAGGACTATGTGAAGGCGACCTTGGGGCGCAGCTTCAACACACTCGATTTTTACAAGACGATAAAAACGCCTTAAAACGTAACCTGAGAAAAACTGAAAGTGGAATACATATATGGACAACGAAAACAAAATGCTCCGCCACCTTCGTGCGCTGGAGCTTGACAAGATCCTCGAAACGGCGGCGCAGCTCACGAGCTGTGACGACGCAAGAGATATGATGCTTGCGCTCACTCCGTCAAAGCACCTCGACACGGTGAACAGACGGCTAAACGAGACTTACGACGCGCACTCGCTTTCGGGTAGATTCGGTTCGCCGTCGTTCGGCGGTCTTTCAAACGTGATCGAGCCGCTCAAGCGCAGCCGCACGGGGGCGTCGCTCTCGACGTCGGAGCTGCTCGAGATAGCGCGCGTTCTGCACGCCGTTCGCACGCTCAAGGACTGGCGCAAACGTTCGGCAGGTACAAAGACCTCGCTCGATATGCGCTTTGACGCTCTCGTGCCTTCAAAATTCCTTGAGGACAAAATAACAACGTCGATCATCTCTGAGGACGAGATAGCCGACAGCGCGTCGACCGAGCTTGCAGCTATACGCCGAAAGATACGGCTCACCTCGTCGAAGGCTCGTGATATCCTTGACAAAATGATACGTTCGAGCGTGGTGCAGAAGTACCTTCAGGAATCTATCGTCACCATGAGAAACGGACGTTTCGTAGTGCCGGTAAAGGCAGAATGCCGCGGTAATGTGCCCGGACTTGTGCATGACACGAGCGGCAGCGGTCAGACTATTTTCGTCGAGCCGATGGCGGTAGTGGAAGCGAACAACGAGATAAAGGTGCTCGAATCTAAGGAGCAGGACGAGATAGCGCGTATTCTCTGGCATTTGAGCGCCGAGGTGTCCGACCATTCGGGCATCATCATAAACAGCTACAACGCGGCGGTCGAGCTGAACGTTATTTTCGCGAAGGCAGACCTTGCGTACAAGATGAAGGCGAGCCTGCCGATAATGAACAAGGACGGGATCATCGAGCTGAAAAAGGCGCGTCACCCTCTTATCGACGCCGACAAGGTCGTCGCGTCCGACGTAACGCTCGGCAAGGATTTCGACACGCTCATCATCACAGGTCCGAACACCGGCGGCAAGACAGTTTCGCTGAAGCTCATCGGTCTGCTCACACTCATGGCGGAATGCGGTTTCATGATTCCGGCAAGCGACAACAGCCGTCTGAGCGTGTTTGACAGCGTTTTTGCCGACATCGGCGACGAGCAGAGCATAGAGCAGTCGCTCTCGACGTTCTCGGC
>OMPZ01000107.1 GCA_900313125.1 uncultured Eubacteriales bacterium
CCGTAAAAAGGGCGTTGAGATAGACGTCAAGGGCAAGGGCGAACCCTTCCCGGGCAATTACATTCAGCTTCACGAAATGATCTTCAACCTGATGGATAACGCCGTCAAATACAACCGCACAAACGGCAATGTAGATGTTACTGTATCGGGCAAAACGATACGCATTTCCGACACCGGCATCGGTATTTCGGAAGAGAATAAAAGCAGGATATTCGAGCGGTTTTTCCGTGTTGACAAAAGCCGGAGCCGCAAGGGCGGCGGCACGGGGCTGGGTCTGTCTATTGTTAAGCACATTGCCGAGAATCATCACGCCGAGATAAATATCGAAAGCACGATGAACGTCGGAACCGATATTACTGTACACTTTTAAGGAGTTTTATGAACATATTTTCAATTTGCACAATGTGCGGAGGACTTGCGTTTTTTCTGTTCGGAATGAGCGTTATGTCGCAGAGCCTGGAAAAGCTCGCAGGCGGAAAGCTCGAAACAACGCTCAAAAAAATGACCTCGAATCCATTCAAGAGCCTGCTGCTCGGCGCGGGGATAACGATCGCCGTTCAGTCGTCGTCGGCTATGACGGTAATGCTCGTCGGACTTGTCAATTCGGGCATTATGCAGCTTGAACAGACGGTCGGCGTTATCATGGGCTCGAACATCGGCACGACATTAACTGCATGGCTTCTGAGCCTTACGGGGATCGAGAGCGACAATGTGTTTATCTCAATGCTAAAGCCCGAAAACTTTTCGCCCGTCGTCGCGCTCGTCGGCATAGCATTGTATATGATGAGCAAAAAGAAAAAGCACCGCGAGATCGGCGCGATAATGGTCGGCTTTTCGGTGCTGATGAACGGTATGGAGATGATGAAGAATTCCGTCGCGCCGCTTGCCGATGATCCGAAATTCCGCACTATGCTCACGGCGTTCGATAACCCGCTCGTCAGCGTTGTTTTCGGCGCGCTTTTCACGGGGATAATCCAATCCTCGGCGGCTTCCGTCGGAATACTCCAGGCGCTTTCTCTGACGGGTGCGATCTCGTACCGCGCGGCGATACCGATCATTATGGGACAGAATATCGGAACGTGCGTGACCTCGCTGATTTCGTCGATAGGCGTAAACAAAAACGCAAAGAGGGTCACGGTCGTACATATGTCGTTCAACATTATCGGAACGGTGATCTGCCTGACGATATTCTACGCAGGACAGGCGCTGATCGGATTCGCTTTCATAGATAACGCGATAAATCCCGTTGAGATAGCGTTCATTCATTCCGTTTTCAACATCGTCACAACGATGATACTTCTTCCCTTTTCGCAGTCGCTCGTGAAGCTTGCGAACAAGATCATTCCCGACGGAAAGGACAAGGAGCAGGCGGTATGACTCGACGAAAGGCTTATCTCGTCGCCGCCGCTCGCCGTTTCGCAATGCAGAGAGAAGGCGTGCGAAATGAGCCTGACCGCAAAATCGGCAATGCAGTCGGCGCTGAAAATACTCTTTGAGTACGACGAAAAGGGTGCGGAAAAGGTCGAGGAGCAGGAGCAAAAGCTTGACGCACTTGATGATAACCTTGCAAGCTTTATGCTGAAGCTATCGACGGAAAGCCTGTCACAAAGCGACAGCGACACGGTGTCGCAGCTGCTTCACACTATCGGCGACTTCGAGCGCATAGGCGATCACGCGATAAATATCGTGGAGATATCGCAGGATATGAGGGAAAACGACTTAAGCTTTTCAAAGGAAGCCATCGATGATTTCGTAACGCTTTTTGCGGCGCTTACGGAGATCTCGGAGCTTGCGAACAAGGCGTTTGTGACAAACGACACAAAGCTCGCCGAGAAGGTCGAGCCGCTTGAAGAAGTCATCGACGACCTCACCGCTGCCATAAGATCGAAGCACATCGAACGGCTTCGCAGCGGAAAATGCCGCCCCGAGCTTGGCGTGACGATCTCCGACCTTCTGATAAACTGCGAGAGAGTGTCTGACCACTACTCGAATATCGCCGTATCGGTCATAGAAACGGCGCAGTCGCAGATGTACAATCACTCTTACCTCGACGCGCTGAAGAAAAAACGCAGTCCGGTTTTTATCGAGAGCTACGGAATGTTCAGCAGGAAATACAGGCTTGCGAAAGATTGAAAAAAATATAGGTCTGCCGCCCTAAACCACACGAAAATCTGCCCGATACCGTAATTTTGAAGCATTTCCTTAAAAACCCATACCGTGACAAAAGCGGCGAGCAGGGATTATCCTTACTCGCCGCCGTTTTATTTCAGCGTTAACAATCACACGGTTATTATCAATGCTAAACCGCTCCTGCATAGGTCTTTCCTTTTTGCTCCGGGTCGGGAATTTTTTCGGAAAAGGTAGAAAAGTTCATAAATTTATGCTACAATAAATCATACAGATTGTGAAATTTGATTTCAGGAGAACAATGATATGTCAAACGCAGTAAAGGTAAATGAATTTCTGAACAAGGCAAAGGTCTTTTATTTTCTGACAACAGACGGTGATCAGCCGAAGGGCAGACCGTTCAGTTTTCATCTTCTCGACGGAGATAGGCTGTATTTCGGCTGCGGTACATTTAAGAAGGTGTATAAGCAGCTGACAGCCAATCCGAGGGTTGAAGTGCTGGCGGTAAGCGGCGGCGAATTCATGCGCTATGACGGCATGGTGCATTTTGTAAAGGACGACGCGCTGCTTGACAAGGTGCGTGAGGCAATGCCGCAGATCATGGC
>OMPZ01000032.1 GCA_900313125.1 uncultured Eubacteriales bacterium
ATGAAGCAGGATCCCAAAATGGCTAATAAGCCCGAGCAGGTTCTTGAAAAGATCGTTTCCGGTAAGGTTGGCAAGTACTACAAAGAGAATTGCCTCGTAGATCAGGAGTTCGTAAAGGACAACACAAAGACAGTTGGCTCCTACACAAAGGAAACAGCAAAGGCTCTCGGCGGCAAGCTCGAGATCGCTAAGTTCGTTCGCTTCGAGAAGGGCGAGGGTCTTGAGAAGCGTCAGGACGACTTCGCAGCAGAAGTTGCTAACATGGTAAAATAATTGATCTTTGATGAAAGATCGTCACGGCAGGCTGTGCATAAGCGCAGTCTGCTTTTTTGCTTGTGGTGAATGCTTTTGTATATGGCAGGCGTTCTTTTTCGTGCGGTGGGGTAATATAATAGCAAAAAGAAAAATCAGCACCCAAGCGGTGACAGGCAAAGTCCACCGAATTTTATCGAAAAATAGTTTCTTCTCAGCGCCAAAAACAAAGTAGGCACGTCCGACGCGGCAGCGGGCAGCCAAGCGGCTGCGAGCAAATTTCGCTGAACTATGTCGGCAAAACAACAACTGCCCCGCGACTTAAACAAAGTAGGCACTCTGGGAGTGCCGAGCCGCGCGGGACGAGAGTTATGCCTTAAACAACCTACAACCGCGCAATCGCCCGCGGGCGTCTGCCCGCCGCTTGATTTTTTTGGGAATACATTGTATTATTATATTGAGAACTTTTATTATCAAGGAGTTTTAAAATATGACGTTAAAGGAATTGAATATCGGACAGTCGTGTACCGTCGAAAAATTGGGCGGAGACGGCGCGCTCAGACAGCATTTCCTCGATATGGGTCTTATCCCGGGAACAGAGGTCACCGTGGTAAAGTATGCCCCTATGGGCGACCCCGTCGAGCTGAGACTGCATGGCTATGAGCTGACGCTCAGACTTTCCGATGCCGAAAAAATAGAGATCGTGCCGGCAAAAACGGAAGGCGCGGCAGCGAAAAAAACAGCTAAAGGAGCGCCGAAGAAAAGCGGCGGCGCAGTCTCCAAAAACGCGCAGTCCGGAATGAAAAACGTAAAACAAAGATCGCGAAAGAGAGAACACCCGGGTCTCGGCGAGGGCGGCAAGTTCCACCCGAAGGGTACGGGTACGCCGCTGCCCGATGATACCGTGCTGACGTTCGCGCTCGTAGGTAATCAGAACTGCGGAAAAACTACGCTTTTCAACAGGCTTACCGGCTCGAAGCAGCACGTCGGCAATTTCCCCGGCGTTACTGTTGACAGGAAGGACGGCGTTATAAAGGGCTGCCCCAACACGCAGATAACCGACCTGCCCGGTATATATTCGATGTCGCCGTACAGCAGCGAGGAGATCGTTTCACGAAACTTCGTTTTGAACGAAAAGCCGCACGCTATAATCAATATCGTTGACGCGACAAATATCGAGCGCAACCTCTACCTGACTATGCAGCTTCTCGAAATGAACATTCCTATGGTCGTCGCGCTCAATATGATGGATGAGCTGACGTCAAACGGCGGCAGCATCGACGTCAATGAGATGGAAAACCTGCTCGGCGTTCCCGTTGTGCCGATCTCGGCCGCAAAAAATGAGGGTATCGACGAGCTTGTAGACCACGCCGTCCATATCGCGAAGTATCAGGAGCGACCGCTAAGACAGGATTTCTGCGCCAAAACGGAAAACGGCGGCGCGGTCCACCGCTGCCTGCACAGTATCTGCCACCTGATCGAGGATCACGCGGAGAAAGCGGAGCTGCCGCTGAGATTCTCCGCGAGCAAGGTCGTCGAGGGCGACGAGCTTATCATCTCTCAGCTCGACCTTGAACAAAACGAAAAGGAAACTATCGAGCATATAGTCCTCCAGATGGAAAGAGAACGCGCACTCGACAGGAGCGCGGCGATCGCCGATATGCGTTTCTCGTTCATCTTAAAGCTGTGCGCCGAGACCGTGACAAAGCCTGCCGAAAGCAAGGAGCGTTCGCGCAGCCGCCGCATCGACAATATCCTCACGGGAAAATACACCGCTATCCCCGTGTTCATCGGGATAATGGCGCTCGTGTTCTGGCTGACGTTCAACGTGATAGGTGCGTGGCTTCAGGAGCTTATGGAGATGGGCGTCGGCGCGCTGACCGATCTTGTTGACAACGCGCTGACCGCCGCCGATGTCAATCCCGTGATCCACAGCCTTATCATCGAGGGCATTTTTGAGGGCGTCGGCAGCGTGCTGAGTTTCCTGCCGATAATCGTCACGCTGTTTTTCTTCCTCTCGCTGCTTGAGGACAGCGGCTATATCGCGAGGGTCGCGTTCTTCATGGATAAGCTGCTCAGAAAGATCGGTCTGTCCGGGCGAAGCATCGTTCCGATGCTCATAGGGTTCGGCTGCTCCGTGCCTGCCGTTATGGCGACGCGCACACTCCCGAGCGAACGCGACAGAAAAATGACGATCCTGCTCACGCCTTTCATGAGCTGTACCGCAAAGCTGCCGATATACGGCTTCTTCGTGAGCGTGTTCTTCCCCGGAAAGGGATTTTTGATAATGACGGCGCTGTATATCCTCGGCATCGTGGTCGGTATACTCGCGGCGTTTTTATATAAGGCGTTTTTGTTCAAGGGTGAGCCTGTGCCGTTCGTTATGGAGCTGCCGAACTACCGTCTGCCCGGCGCGAG
>OMPZ01000139.1 GCA_900313125.1 uncultured Eubacteriales bacterium
AAGATAACAAAAAGCTCCGAAACAGATAGACTGTTTCGGAGCTTTTTAGTTTGGATTAAAATTATTGCTCAAAGGGATTGCTGCCGTTGTAGCCCTGTTGGCTGTAAGGCTGCTGACCGTAAGGCTGACCCTGCTGGGGCTGCTGTCCGTAGGGCTGCTGCTGACCGTAGATCTCATAGCCGCCGTTGTTAGCGTAGCCGTTCGGGTCTGCGCCGTAACCGGGCTGACCGTAGCCCTGCTGCATCTGACCGTAACCGTAAGCACCGTAGACCGGGATGCCTTCGGGTCCGATATACTGCGACTCGCCGAAAGCGAGCATAAGCAGGAAGATCGGGCTGAGGAAGATCAGACCGAGGGTATAGCCGACGCCGTGACCAAAGGACTTCGAGAGCTTGTAGATGCATACTATCATGAAGATGCCGTAAACAAGGCTTACTACGCTCGAAAGCCCCTCAAGACCTGCCGGCGGAACTTCGTTGCGTTCACCGTAAGCGCTGAGCATACCGCTCAATACCGACTCGGCGATAGTAAGACCAACTGCTATCCAAGCATTTCTCTTGTTCCACGAAAACTCAACAAGATCATAGGTGCTGAGGTAGGGGATCAGCGAATGCCAGCCGGGCTTTCCCGCTTTTGTGAAGATCCTCCACTCCGCAACGATCAGTAAAACTGCGAATGCAACAATAAGAAGTACAATAAAACCAATCATAATTACCATCCTTTCCGGCGAAGCGCCGTTTATGTTACTTCCTGCATATATTATATACCATACCTGCGTCAAAAGTATAGTTATTTCTATTTAATGATTTGATTTTCTGTACTTTGCACAATAATGATCAATGTGTTTTGTTATTTTGTGCTTTTTTCAGTTTGTTTATGTCTTTTGCCGCCGAAATTATACATTTACCTTTGCCACAGACGTCGGTCTGTGATATAATAGACCACAAAAGGAGATGACCTCTATGACTGAAAGCAAGCTTGACTATCTGATAAAATACCTTCTCTCCGAGCGCGGTGATCTCAACGACATCGAGATACCCGACAGCTTTGACGGTAAATTCCGTCTGTACAGAAGTCTCGTGAATATCCGCCCGGTAATGCCTGCCGATGAAGCTCTTCTCAAAGCGGAGGACGAGTTTCTCACCGAGCTGACCTTCCGCAAGGGTGTGACCGATATTGACGATCTGACTCCCGTTGAGGAAAATATATACCTCTGGCAGGGCGACATAACGACGCTCAAATGCGGCGCGATAGTAAACGCCGCAAATTCCGGCATGACAGGCTGCTGGCAGCCTTGCCATAGCTGTATCGACAACTGTATACACACATTTGCCGGCATTCGTCTGCGTTTGAAGTGCGGCGAGATAATGGAAAAGCAGGGGCACGAGGAGCCGACGGGCAGCGCGAAGATAACTCCCGCATACGACCTGCCGTGCGATCACGTTATCCATACCGTAGGACCGATCGTCAACGGATCTCTTAACGAAAAGCACCGCCGTCTGCTTGCAGGCTCGTACAAAAGCTGTCTTGAGCTTGCCGCGGAGAACGGAATAAAAAGCATAGCCTTCTGCTGCATTTCGACGGGCGTGTTCGGTTTCCCTCAGCGCGAAGCCGCCGTTATCGCCGTTAATACCGTCAGAGATTTTTTGAAAACCGCCGACATGAAGGTCATCTTCAATGTCTTTCGTCAGGATGATTTAGACATTTACCGCGAACTGTTGAAATAAGCTCGCGCAAAAGGTGTCTTTTAAATGAAATTTGCGAAGTCAAACCGTTTTTTGTTGACGGGCAACTTCGGTTTTGCTATAATTGACTAAGGTGTGCAGGCATTGAAGCAGCACCGCTGTAAGCTGCCTGCATTATCAAATTCGGATAACATAGAGGGGTTTTCAATGTCAGAACAAAAGAAAATTGATTCAGAGCCCGTCCGCGACGCAAGAACGCTCGGCGTGCCGAAGATGATCTTACTCGGTATGCAGCACCTTTTTGCGATGTTCGGGGCGACAGTTCTCGTACCGCTGCTCACAGGTCTTGACGTTTCGACAACGCTGCTTATGGCGGGTCTCGGAACGCTGCTCTTCCATTTCATCACAAAGGGCAAGGTGCCTGCGTTTCTCGGCTCGTCGTTTGCTTATCTCGGCGGCTATGCGATAGTCGCGCCGCTCGTAAACGGTCAGCCAAATAAAGAGATGCTGCCCTACGCCTGCGGCGGCGTGCTTGTTTCGGGTATAGTTTACCTGCTGCTTGCCGCGCTGTTCAAGGCTTTCGGCGTAAACAGGGTCATGAAGTTCTTCCCGCCTGTAGTCACAGGCTCGATGATAATCGCGATCGGACTTACGCTTGCGCCCAGCGCGATAGAAAACTGCCAGACAGACTGGCTGCTTGCCTGCATCGCGATGATACTTATCATCGTGTGCAATATCTGGGGCAAGGGCATGATAAAGATCGTACCTATTATGATAGGCATTCTCGGCTCATACATCGTCGCAGTTTGTCTCGGCAGAGTCGATTTCTCGGCTATTTCCTCCAGCAGGATAGTAGATATCCCGATCCACGCGTCGGCGATCGCCAAGTTTGACGCCAGCGCGATAATCACGATCCTGCCGATCGCGCTCGCGACGGTAATGGAGCACATCGGCGACATCTCGGCGATCAGCGCGACGACGGGCGAGAACTACATCGCAGACCCGGGTCTGCACCGCACTCTTATCGGCGACGGTCTTGCAACGTCTCTTTCCGCGCTGTTCGGCGGTCCCGCAAATACGACCTACGGCGAGAACACAGGCGTGCTCGTGCTCACAAAGATCTACGACCCGAGGGTCATCCGCATCGCGGCGATCTTCTCGGTAGCTTTGTCGTTCTTCCCGGGCGTTTCCGCCGTTATCGCTACCGTTCCCACAGCTATCATCGGCGGCGTTTCGATCATTCTTTACGGCATGATCTCCGCTATCGGTATCCGCAACTTTGTCGAGAATAAGGTCGACCTTACAAAGAGCCGCAACGTTATCATCACGGCGGCTATCCTCGGCAGCGCGATCGGCTTCAAGTTCTCCGCCGCTCAGGGCATCTCGTTCAATGTCCTCGGCACGACGATCAGCTTCTCGGGTCTTGCCATCGCCGCTATCGTTGGTATCCTCCTCAACGCCGTGCTCCCGGGCAAGGATTACGTTTTCGACGCTACCGGCAAAGCTGATGAAGAGGTCAAGGGCGAAACAGAAAAAACAGTAAAAACAGAGAAAAAGGACAAGCCGTCAAAGGCAAAGAAAAAGAAGTAAGCAATATAAGTTAAAGCCGCTCTTCGGGGCGGCTCTTCTTACTGTCTCAATTGCATAAAAAATCTATGCGCAGTTTAGCGATAAATACCGAATTTTGCGCTTTCACGCGACAAATATTGAAAACTTCTGTTCAATCATTTAAAATATAATGTAACATATCGACACAAGGAGCGAAACATTATGAATGCTGACGGAATAAAAAAATATGTTTTCGGCACACCGTTTGAAACGAAGGCAGTAGTAAATGATGTCGGCGTATCCGCCGATAATATCCCTTATCTTACGCTGAGAGACGACAACAGGCTCGTATTATATACAATGGGCGAGAGCGACAAGGTCTACGGTCTGGGCGAAGCCGTGCGCGGGATAAACAAGCGCGGCTGGATATACGAGACGTACTGCACGGACGACCCTATGCACACAGAGACTAAGCGTTCGCTGTACGGCGCTCACCCGTTCATGATTGTTGACGGCAAAGAGACCTTCGGTGTTTTTGTAGACAGCCCCGCACGCGTTACGTTCAATATCGGCTATACGAGGGTAAACGAGATCGTCATCATTGTACACAGCCCCGACTATAAGCTCTATATCATCGAGGGCGAAACGCCGAACGAGATCGTGAAAAAATTCAGGCACCTCATCGGCAAAAGCTACATTGCGCCCTTCTGGTCGTTCGGCTTTCAGCAGAGCCGCTGGAGCTACTACACAAGCGGCGCAGTACAGGACGTCATTGATAATTACAGAGACAACGGCTTTCCGCTTGACGCCGTGTACCTCGATATCGACTATATGGAGGGCTATAAGGACTTCACAATAAGCGGCGAGCGTTTCCCCGATTTCAAAGAATTTGTCGAAACGACGCGGAAAAACAACATACACCTCGTGCCGATAATCGACGCGGGCGTAAAGATAGAAGAAGGCTACGACGTTTACGAGGAGGGCAGAGACAACGGCTGCTTCTGCAAGGACGAAAACGGAAATGATTTCGTGGCGGCTGTATGGCCGGGCAAGGTGTGTTTCCCCGATTTTCTCAACGAAAAGGCGTCGGAATGGTTCGGCATGAAGTACAAGCGGCTGATCGACGCCGGTATCGACGGCTTCTGGAACGATATGAACGAGCCGGCGATCTTCTACTCCGAAAACAGACTTGAAACGGCTATTGAAAAAATATCCGCATACAAGGGAAAAAACATTGGCGTCAGCGAATTTTTTGGAATGAAGGATATAGTGCTCGGGCTTTCAAACAGCCAGGAGGATTACTCCGCAATGTACCATAATGTAAACGGCGAGATGATCTGTCACAACAATGTACACAATCTCTACGGCAGCAGCATGACGCGTTCGGCTGCCGACGCATTCAAAAAGATCGCGCCCGACAAGAATATCCTTATGTTCTCCCGTGCGTCGTACATCGGAATGCATCGCTGCAGCGGTATCTGGATGGGCGACAATCAGTCGTGGTGGTCGCACATCAAGCTCAATCTGCAAATGCTGCCCTCGCTCAATATGGTAGGCTTTATGTACACGGGCGCGGATATGGTCGGCTTTGGCGATCACTGCACCGAAGAGCTTGCTTTGCGCTGGCTCGCGCTCGGCATTTTCAATCCGCTTATGCGAAATCATTCCTCCGCAGGAACTCGCGATCAGGAGTTCTACCGCTTTGAAAACCGTGACGCGTTCAGGAACCTTCTGCGCCTGCGCTACGCGCTTATCCCGTACCTTTACAGCGAGTACGTCAAGTCGATAGAAAACGACGACCTGATGTTCAAGCCGCTTTCGTTCGTGTTCCGCGGCGACAGATACGCTGAAGCCGTGGAGGATCAGCTCATGGTCGGCGAATGTATCATGATCGCCCCTGTTTATGAGCCGAACGCTATAGGACGCAGCGTTTACGTTCCCGAGGATATGTTCGCCGTTCGTTTCAGATCGGCAGAAAACTATACCGTCGCTCCTTATGCGAAGGGACACCATTTCGTCGATATACCGAACGACGAGGTAGTCGTCTTTATCAGAAAGGATAAAGCGCTCCCGTTCGTTGCCCCTGCCGACTGCACCGTAAACCTCGATCTTGATACGATCCGGTTTATCGGAGAGAAGGGCACGGCATTTGAATACACCCTCTGCAAAGAGGTCGGTGTAAAAAACGGCGAAGCTGTCATTGAAAAGAAAAAGATCACCTGCAAAATTGATTGATAAACAGGCACCTGCAAGTACTCATACCTATCGCAGGTGCCTGTTTTATTCTTTAAAAGCATTAAAACTATTGTATTCTCTACAAATAGTTTTCGCTATGACATATATCATTATTGAATTGTTACCAATTTGTCCAATAACTGAAAAAATGTTGCACAAAAGGGTTGACATTCCTTTGTGCATGATGTATAGTCACAATCGTAGCGCGCAACAAAACAGCGGGTTGAATGAAAAGATCTGACCCGAAATTTAAAAAGTTTTTAAGAAAAGAATTTTTTGGAGATCATAAGTTTTGAAAGAAAAGAACAGGAGATTTTGAAATGAACAAGACAGTTTCTATCAAAAGAGTAGTTACACTTATCACAGCGCTCAGCATGGTTATCGCACTTTTCGGTGCTTTCAACTGCATTAAGGCAGACGCTGCAACAACAGAGGTTAGTATGTATTCATCGGAGCTTTACTTTTCAAAGTACGGTATTTCCACAAGATTCATCTATGTTAAGACCGACAACAACGCTTTCGATCAGCAGGTAACTGTTCACTACAACTACCTCGACGGCGAGTGGAAGGATTCTGAAGCTTCTTACTTCACAACCCTTTCCGACGGCTCCAAGATCTGGAAAGCTACGATCAGCAGCTACAACACAGAGTACGCTATCAAGTACGTTGCAGACGGTGTAACATACTGGGATAACAACAACGGTCAGAACTACACAAACGAGACAGCAGGTACTGCTCCCGTTGCTGTAAGCAGAGGCAGAGTTTTCTACGGCTACGATCAGACGATCAGAGCTTCCGTTCAGAACTACGCTTATGACAAGAACGTTGTAGTTAGATACACAACAGATAACTGGAACTCCTACACAGATACAGCAATGAGCTATGTAAGCACAAATTCCAACGGCACAGAGGACTGGGCTGCAAACATCAAGACTTACACAGACGATTTCAGCGGCTTTGAGTTCTGCGTATACTACGAGGTAAACGGTCAGACATACTGGGCTAACAACTTCAACCAGAACTACGACGCTTCCTACAGAGTATATCCGTAAAATAAATACTCGTCAAAGTGAAAATCCAAACGCTCCGGGTCTCCCGGGGCGTTTTTTTGTTGCCTTAATACGCACACGGCATAAAAAAGTTTGACGCCCAACCTTATTGAATATTAGTATTATCCGCGCCCTGACAATGTAGGCGTGTTGGACACGCCGACCCGCGCGGGACGAGAGCTGTGCCTTAAACGACCTGTAACCGCGCAGTTGCCCGCTCGGGCGCCCGGGGCGTTTTTTTGTCTGCGGTTATTACAAAATAGTTACACAATCCTATTTACTTGATTTTTCCTGCGCCCTCTGCTATAATTTAATGATAGAGTAATTATCACTTTCATCACGACATACACGATCAGTTATAAATAACTATATTAACTATATTATAGAAAGGGGCGTTTATCATGGTCAACAGTATGACGGGTTACGGCCGCTGTGAGATGACAGCAACGTCGCCGGACGGCGAAGAAACACGAAATATCGTCGTTGAGATGAAGTCGGTCAATCACCGTTATCTTGAAGTCGGAATGCGCGTTACACGCGATTTCAGCTTTGTAGAGGACCCGATAAGAAAATATATCACCTCGCGCGTAAACCGCGGCAAGGTCGATGTTTATGTGTCGATCGGCAGCTCGGACAGCGCCGAAGCCGAGGTAAGCGTAAATATGCCGCTCGCAAGAGCGTACGCCGACGCGCTTACACGCATATCACAGGAGTGCAGCGGCGTTACGAACGACATCACGGCGTCGGTCATCTCGAGATATCCCGACGTTCTGACCGTCCGCAAAAAGCCCGAGGACGAGGAAACTATCATCGCCGAGGTCATGCCTGCGGTGGAAGCTGCGCTCAGCGACTTCCTCGCGATGCGTGCAGCGGAGGGCGAGCGCATGAAGACCGACGTTCTCAGCCGCGCCGAAACGATAATTTCGATAGTCGGCGAGATCGAGCAGCGTTCTCCTCAGATCGTCGTTGACTACAAAAACAGGCTCACCGAGCGCGTGAAGGAGCTTTTGTCCACCTCGACGGTAGACGAGCAGCGGATAGCTACCGAAGCAGCGATATTTGCCGATAAGATAGCCGTTGACGAAGAGACGGTGCGCCTGCGCAGCCATTTCGCTCAGATGAACGATGTTTTTGAAAAGGGCGGCGCAGTCGGCAGAAAGCTCGACTTTATAGTTCAGGAAATGAACCGCGAGGCAAACACGATCGGCTCAAAGATAACCGACGCACAGCTTGCGCACAAGGTCGTTGACATCAAATCAGAGCTTGAAAAGATCAGGGAACAGATCCAGAATATCGAGTGAGGAACTCAAATGAAGCTTATCAATATAGGTTTTGGCAATCTCGCCGCTGCAGAAAGGATCATAGCGGTCGTAAGTCCCGATTCCGCGCCTATCAAGCGCATGGTCCAGGACGCACGCGACAAGGGCAGGCTCATCGACGCCTGCTACGGCAGAAAGGCGCGTTCGGTCATTTTCACCGACTGCGACCAGATAATTTTGAGCGCGATCGTAGCCGAGACCATTAATTCACGTTTATCAGAGGAGGAGCAAAATGAGCGGTAAAATTTATGTAGTGGCAGGTCCGTCCGGCGTTGGCAAGGGAACAGTCCTCAAACGCCTTTTCGAGCTTGATGACAAGCTCTCTCTCAGTATTTCCGCGACGACGCGTCAGCCGCGCGAGGGCGAGGTCGACGGCGTAAACTATTATTTTATTACTTACGATCAGTTCCAGGAGATCATCGAAAACGATGGCTTCCTCGAGCACGCCGTTTATGTCGGCAATTTCTACGGAACACCCAAGCAGCCCGTGCTCGACAAGGCTGGGGAGGGCTATGACGTTATCCTTGAGATCGAGGTCCAGGGCGCGACCCAGGTTCTTGAAAAGCTGCCCGGCGCGAAGGGCATATTTATCCTTCCGCCGAGCTTTGAGGAGCTTGAGAGAAGGCTTCGCGGCAGGGGCACCGAGAACAACGACGCTGTAATGGAGCGTCTTGAAACGGCTGCCAACGAGCTTGGCTGCATCAATATGTTCGACTACTACGTCGTAAACGAT
>OMPZ01000156.1 GCA_900313125.1 uncultured Eubacteriales bacterium
CGATCATGCTGCAGTTTCTGCAGTACAAGGTCTTCGGCCGTCACAGAGTCCCGAAGGGCTGGATAGTCGTAACAGCGGGAAATCCGCCCGAGTACAACAATTCCGTGCGTGAATTCGACATCGTAACGTGGGACAGACTGAAGCGAATCGACGTCGAGCCCGATTACAAGGTGTGGAAGGAGTACGCCTACGCGCGCGCCGTTCATCCTGCTGTCATTACGTATCTCGAGATCAAGAAAGCCGATTTTTATCAGATCGAAACGACCGTTGACGGAAAATCGTTCGTTACCGCAAGAGGCTGGGACGATCTCAGCCAGATGATACGCGTCTACGAAATGCAGGGGATAGACGTTGACGGCGATCTCATTTCGCAGTACCTGCAGAACAAAAAGATAGCGAAAAGCTTTGCGAATTACTACGACTTGTTCAACAAATACCGCAGCGATTATCAGGTGGATACGATCCTTGCGGGCAAGGCGAGCGACGAGATCAAAAGCCGCGCAAAAGCGGCGAAGTTTGACGAGCGGCTGTCGCTCATGGGGCTTATCATCGACGCCTGCACGAGCGAAACGCGAACCGTTATAAATATGGATAACGTTATGCGCGAGCTACTTGATATTCTGAAAAGCTACAAGCAGCAGATCGTCCGCCCGACTGCCGACCCGTCCGAGGTGATGATATCGTTCATCGAAAAGGAGCGCACGGCGCTTGAAAGCGGCATAAAGTCGGGCAGCATCTCACCGGAGGGCAGGCGCGAAAAGTCTATGCTCATAAAGCTGCTGGATAAGCTGCTGCCGCTCATCGCAGGCAAGACCAACGCAGATGCGTTCAAAGCGATAAAAGCGGAGTTTGACAAGACGGTGAAGGAGACGAAAAAGCAGGCGCAGCAAGCCGAAAACGGAATGTCGAACGCGCTGCTTTTCTGCGAGGAAGCGTTCGGCGAGGGTCAGGAGATACTGATCCTCATCACCGAGCTGACCTCCAACACTCACACGGCGCAGTTTATCGCGAAATTCGGCTGCAAGGAGTATTTCAAGCACAACAAGGAGCTGCTGTTCTACGACAGACAGCAGGAGCTTATGCGGCAGATCGCGGAGTTGGATGAATAGTATTTAGGAGGTTAGATTTATGGGATTTCAGAAATGGAGCGGTGTGCTGAAAAAGTACACAGAAGAACAGGGCATAACGGAGGTCATTATACCCGACGGTGTGACGAAGATCGGCGATTATGCTTTTTCCCACTGCAGTTCGCTCACAAGCATAACTATCCCGAACAGCGTGACAAAGATCGGCAGAGTTGCTTTTGAAGGCTGCAAATCGCTCACAAGCATTAATGTGGACGAAAACAATACTGAATTTTCCTCTGTTAAAGGGGTGCTATATAATAAGGTTGAAACAAAAGTGATACGGTGTCCCCAAAAAGAAAAAAGCATAAATATCTCGAACAGCGTGACGGATATTGGCCAGAGTGCTTTTTCCGGTTGCAGCTCGCTCACAAGCATAACTATCCCGAACAGCGTGACGGAGATCGGCAGCTGTGCTTTTAAAGGCTGCATCTCGCTTGAAAACATAACTCTCCCAAACAGCGTGACGAAGATTGGCGGAGGTGCTTTTTCCGACTGCATCTTGCTTACAAGCATAACGCTTCCGAACAGCGTGACGAATATCGATTTCTTTGCTTTTAGTGAGTGTAAAAAAATACAATATGTTTATGCGTCTATAAGTTCACCGATAATGAGTGCTTTGGAATCGTGCAATCCTATCATGATCGATAAACAAGGAGATAAATACCGTTTTTATGCGCTTTCTTTTAAGAATTACGATAATAACTATAATGATTTTATAAAGAAAAAACTGTGGAACAACTATGACATGGAGCTTATAAACAACGGGCCGAAATACAAGTATCGTTTGCCCGCTCGCCTTTTCGGAGGGCTTGGCAGACTGCTTGATCCCGTTGATCTTACCGATGAAAACAAGCAGTACTATACGGAATTGCTCAAAAAGAACGTCAAAAAGATGATCGCAGTTGTTGAGGAGATAAACTGCCCCTTTGCGGTCAAGGCGCTTTTTGACTTGAATATCGTAGACGACAGCAACATAAAGGCGGTCAAAAAGCTGCTTACCGCTTCCGCGATACCCGAAATAGCCGCTCTTGCCGCGCTTTGCGGCAGCGAAGCCGACAAGCCGAAGATAAAGAAAAAGTATGCTCCGAAGAAGGAAGAACCGCAAGCCCCTGCCGACCCGCTTACCGCCGAATACAGGGATAAGCTAACCTCGATCAATGGCAATGATATCATAAAGAAAATGAAGCTCATCGGCACAAAATTCCCGAGCGTGAAGCTGCTTAACGGTACCGACGCACCCGACGAGATGTTCCGCTTTATCGTGGCGTCTTACGGTGCAGATAATTACTACTGTATTAACGATGAAGCGGACAAAGCCGCCGCTTTATTGTCGTATGATTCTCTCTGCGATGCTATAGACTCTATCAGCAATGGTCTGGATTTCACCCTTTACCCGTCGATCCTGCCCGTTGTGTGCCGTTTCGGCAATCCCGATCAGATCAAGGCGGTCATAAAGTATCATGACACGCTCAAAGGTGCAAAGGGAAGGTCACTTCAAAGTGAAATTATGTATGCACTGGCTTTGAGCGATACCCATGTTGCTGTTCTTTGGCTTGAAAAGAACAGCAATCTTGATGATTTTGCAGAAATACACAATATGACTGTAGAGCAGGTATATGAAAAGTATCTGTTTGATTTCGGATTTGACGAGCAGGGCAAGCGCGTGTTCGACCTCGGTACAACGACGATAGAAGCGACTATCTCGCCCGAGCTTACGCTTTCGCTCGTAAACACCGCAACGGGGAAAGCGGTGCGTTCTATCCCGAAAAAAGGCATTGCTCCCGACGTTCAGAAAAAAGCTGCCGATGAATTGGCCGATATGAAGGCGACGCTCAAAAAGGCGGCAAAGTTGAAAAATGATCAGCTGTTCCGCGATTATCTCGACGCTGCGAAAACGCCCGGCGCCGAATGGAAGGATCGCTACACAAAGAATCCTTTCCTTTCCTCGATAGCTCGTATTCTTGTATGGTCGCAGGACGGAAAGACATTCACCCTTGTCAACGGCAAGGCGACAGACGCGCACGGACGTGAACTAAGCATAACCGAAAAGCCGATAAAGCTTGCCCACACAATGGAGATGGCAAAAGAAGATATCGAAGCTTGGCGGACGTATTTCACCGACAACAAGCTCAAGCAGCCGTTTATACAGATATGGGAGCCTGTTATCGACAAGTCATTTGTAAGCGATAATCGCTATAAGGATTGTCCGATACGCACATACTACTTGAAGAATCAAGAGAAGAGGGGCATTGTCATAGAATGGTACAGCGGTTACTATTCCGAGTCGCACTATCTTTCGATCGAGGGTTTTGATGTAGATTATGACAATGTAATAGACGATGATCACGATATGGTCGAGATAACATCGATCAAGCCAAAAAAATGGAACCGCCGCGCAAATATGATGATATCCTTCCTCGACAGGATAACGTTTTACGGCTGTATCCTCAAAGATGACCCCACGATTGGCACACTCCTCGACAGCTTTACACTGCCGCAGATCATGAGCTTCATCGACCTCGCCACGAAGAACGAGTGCACTAATGCGACAGCTGTGCTCCTTAACTACCGCAATGAGCATTACCCCGAATACGACGGCTACGCTGCGCTTGACGATCTTATTCTTGATGATTTTTGAGTGTGATATTGTTTATAGTTTCATGCGTATTGCTTGTATAAACTGCCAAATGAGATCAATACGGAGGTCGTTTTGGTTTACGGATGAAAGGTTCACCGAAAAACACGTCGAAATCCATCACATTTTGCCTAATAAACATTGAAACCTTTGAGCTTCTATGGTATAATTGTAACAGCGTACATTTTGTACGAATAGTATAAACATAATGGATGTTATAAAAATGCCTAACAGTTATTTTAATGAGAATACATACGACGATCTGATCGATGAGATACGATATGTGTATCTGTCGGACAACCGACCTTGGATAATAGGTTACAGCGGCGGAAAGGATTCCACGACCGTTGTTGAACTTGTTTACAGAATGCTACTTACGCTATTGCCTGGACAGCGCACAAAGAATGTTTATATAATATCATCCGATACTATGATAGAAAATCCCATTATCAAGGTCTACCTAAACAA
>OMPZ01000017.1 GCA_900313125.1 uncultured Eubacteriales bacterium
CGCTCCTTGTCGCGGATACCCTGACGGATAACGCTTCTTGCGTTCTGAACGGAGATCCTGCCGAGCTTTTTCGTGTCGATCTGTATCCTTACCTTCTCGCCGATACCTGCGTTCGGGTCGATAGAGAGCGCGTCGTGCTGCTCGATCTCGCGGTTGGGGTCTGTGACCTCTTCAACGACGGTCTTACGGATGAACACCTCAAAGATGCCCTTCTCAAGGTCAACGTTGAAAACAACGTCGTCGTTGTTGTAGCTGCTCTTGCACGCCTTCTCGATAGAACGCTCGACGTTCTCAAGGAGAATATCGACTGGAATGCCTTTCGTTTTCTCAAGCTCCTGCATAGCAGCGAACATATTCACATCGTCCTGCTTATCTACTGCTTTCTTCTTAGCCATTTTTCTGATCTGTCCTTTCGCTGTATTGGAAAGCGGCGTTTGCCGCAATTTATGTCAATCAAAATCGTCAAGCTTGACGTATACCGCCTCTTTTTTCGAGAACGTCACCTCGTTTTCGCCGCTGTGATCCTCGATAGTGATGTCGGGCTTGCTGTACGCCTTGAGCTTGCCGCAAAATTCTCTGCCGATGCCCTCTATCGGGCGGATCATCTTGACCATCACGTCTGCGCCGATGAACTGCTCAAAGTGCTCGTCTCTGATAAGCTCGCGCTCGATACCCGGTGAACAGACCTCGAGCGTGTACTCGCCGTCAACGGGGTCGAGCTCGTCGAGCGGTGCGTCGATAGCACGGCTGACAGCCTCGCAGTCGTCGATCATAACGCCCTCGTCCTTGTCGATGAAAACGCGCAGATACATCGACGCGCCCTCCTTCACAAGGCGAACGTCCCAGAGCTTGAGTCCCAGCCCCTCGACGATAGGCTTTACGAGCGCGGTAACGGCTTCGACCGTATTGCCGCCTTTCTTCTTTGCCATAAATACCTCCGTAAATACAAAGGAGCGGGTTTTCTGACCCACTCCTTACTTTAGAATATCTTACTATACTATTTTACCACTTTTATTGAAGAATATCAAGGTTTATTTTTGTACAACTATTTCAACAAACCAAAAAGTTTTTTCATTATATGTGCAACATTAGCGGCATTATTACTGATTATAATACTGCGTTGTGTCGTACTGCTGTGAGTTGTATTGCTGAGTATTGTACTGCGCGTTATATTGCTGCGCGTCGTACTGCGGGTTGCTCAGCACCTGTGTTTCGTTCTGCTGCGTGTTGTACTGCGCGTTATATTGCTGTGCGTCGTACTGCGGGTTGCTCAGCACCTGTGTCTCGTTCTGCTGCGGACTGTACTCCGCGTCGTACTGCGGCACATTATTGTAGGGCACATTTACAGCGCTGCCCGCTGCTTGTGCCGCCGCTTTACTTTTCTTGTCACTTTTCGACACAATAACGATAAATGCAATAATTATCGCCGCGATCACCGCAAAGAAAGCAACGCCTTTATAAAAATCTGAAATACGCTGACTATACGTTCTGGTTATATCAAGCGTATACGGAGAAAGTATGGACATAGCTTCTTCTTCGCTCAATTCGCTCTCGGCAGCCCACTCGACGTAATATTTCAAAACTCCGGGATCGTTTTTGAGAAGCACTCCGTCTATCGCAAAGCTTTTCAAGCCTTTGGCGGCTGACTTGACATCGTCTGTGGCAAGATAATTAGTCCAAAAGGCTTCGTAACTTTCTGCGAGCTGATCTGTCATATTCTCGGGCGCGCATAAGATGATCCATGTACCGTCTTCCATTTCCGTCAGCCAGTAGCCTGAGGTCGTTTCTTCGCTCGTCACTTTTCCCGAATCGTCCTTATGCTGCGTCACACCCGACGCAAGATAAGCAAAGACAATATCAAAATCACCCGTGACAGCACGACCGCTGCTCATATCATGCACCGTCATGGAATTAAAATCAACGGGAGTGTAAGAAAACTGCGCGGTGAATGCACTCCACCCCGAAGAGATATTAGTTACGGCGTCATATCCCAATGCCAAAAGCGCAACGACAATAACACCGCTTATTATCTTTCCTACGACCGTTCCAAAGCAGCCTAGAAGACCTGATATATTACTTTTTGATGATTTTGCCATATCAGTTACGCCTCCTCTTATATTGACCCTGATTTTATTGTAACAAAAAGAGTAATATAAAGTCAAGAGGTATATTCAATGTTATTATCTTACGACTTATAGAGATAATGCCGAAAAGATCGTCTGTTTTCTTATACTAATATTCAATTAAAACCTTTAAGAAATTTTCGAGGATAATTTTTCGGGGGCAAGGAAGAACCCGCAGTCAGTCTGTCGCCTGTCAAGGGTAATGACGCAGCACCCGGGAAATTAGACCGAAAAGAATTAAAGTGTTTTATTGAATTTTAGTATTAAATATCAGTATACAAACACCGGCATACCGTCGTAGATCAGCTCGTAAAGCTCGCC
>OMPZ01000130.1 GCA_900313125.1 uncultured Eubacteriales bacterium
CCGGCTGAAAAAACGACTGTGATAGACGGCGAAGAACCCAAAAACGAAGCGACGACCGGCACGCCTGTATCGACGGCGATCTCCGAAGTCGTGACGGACAAATATGTCGATACCGACGGAGTGCAGAAGGTGCGCGTAAACACGCAGCTCAACGTGACGGGCATCAACATTGAAGAGAGCGACGAGAACATTCGCTACGCCGCGACGATCTACTATTCGCTGCCCGACAAGGACGCAAGCGGAAACGAGATCGACTGGAACTCGGACGCAAACAAGGACGTTATCAAAGAAAACGCCGCGAAGATCAGAAGCTACGTCGAGAATCATCTTTACGTTCTCGACAAGGTCGGCTATGTCGATGTGACCGATAGCGCGGTGGACGATATCACGGGCGATACCTTCCACACCTGGACAACAAAAATGAACGCCGACAAGGATTCCGACAGACCGCTCTACGCCGTTGAGGTAACGATAGGCGAAGCGAAGGTAAACGCAAACGGAATTGTCGATTGCTTCACCTACAAGGTAAGCGACGGTTCGTCCGGCAGCGAATACGAGCTTTCTCTGACGAACAAAAACAGAGTTCAGTTCACGCTCGGACTGACCGAGGACGAATACAACACAAAGCAGTTCGTAGCGTTCACGGCTATCAAGTATGTGAATTTTGAAGATACGGATAACCGCGGCTGGTTCATCAGCGACAACTGCGTAGCGTTCGTTGACGGTAATGTCAGCACATACAACGCAAAATAAAAACGATGTAACTTTTCAGAATAACTCAAGAAAAGCCATAAATATCCTCCCGCCCTAAAAATACTTTCTTAAAGAGAGGATTCCGAAGGGGTGCAGGGGGCGACCGGAAAGCCCCCTGCAATCGGCAGGTGATGACTTTTACAAAAGGTGGGGAGTTCTGAAAAGTTTCAAGAAAGAAATAAAACCGACCGCCGGAAATCGAGAAGTTCGATCTCCGGCGGTCGGTGCTTTTATATGCTTATTTTGTTTTTCTTTTCCTGAGGAACGCGCCCGTGGGGATAGGCTTGTCGGTCGTGAGCGTCAGACGCTCCATAGCGTGGGGCGCGCTCTCGACCTGTTCGCCCTGCTGATTCTTGAGCGCGAGAGCCTTCGTCTCGAACGACGGGCTGTTCGGCGCGAGTACGTCGAGCGTGTCGCCGACGAGGAACTTGTTGCGCTGAGTGATCTCGCTTTCACATGAGCTGCCGCCGTTTTCGCAGACGGCTACGACGTCGTATTCGCGGATATAGCCGCCGCTCGACGTCGCCTGACCCGGCTCGCCGCCGAGGAAGAAGCCCGTCGAGTACTCGCGGTGCGAGACCTTGTAGACCTCGCTGCGCGCCCACTCGGGCAGCTTGTACGACGCGGGGTCCTTCTCGTATTCGCGCACCGCGCCGGCGTAGGCGTTCGTTACGACCGAGGTGTAGTACGCCGACTTCGCCCTGCCCTCGATCTTCAGGCTTTTTACGCCCGCTTCGAGCAGCTCGGGAAGATGCTCGATCATACACAGATCGCGGCTGTTGTAGAGGAAGGTCCCGTGGTCGTCCTCCTCTACGGGGAAGTACTGCCCTTCGCGGTTCTCTTCGTAAAGGTGGTATTTCCAGCGGCACGGCTGGGCGCAGTCGCCGCGGTTAGCATCGCGCCCCGTCATGTAGGACGAGATTATGCATCGCCCGGAGTATGAAATGCACATCGAGCCGTGTACGAACGTTTCGATCTCAAGCTCGGGCGAGGTGTTGCGCCGTATCTCGATGATCTCGGGGATAGACAGCTCGCGGGCGAGAACAACGCGCGAAACGCCCATTTTATGCAGCACGTTCGCGGTGGCGTAGTTGACGATGCCCGTCTGGGTAGACGCGTGTATTTCGACCTTCGGCGCGTATTTTTTCGCGATGTCGAGCACGCCGAGGTCGGCTATGATGAACGCGTCCGCGCCAAGCTCCTGCGCCGTCTGCATGAAGCGGGGGAGAGCGTCAAGCTCGCGGCTTCTGGGCAGCACGTTGCAGGTGATGTGAACGCGCGCGCCGCGGCTGTGGGCGTATTCTATGCCGCGCGCAAGCTCCTCGTCGGTGAAGTTTTTCGATGCCGTGCGCATTCCGAACTGCGTTCCGGCAAGGTAGACGGCGTCCGCGCCGAAATTCACGGCGGAGATCAGGCACTCAAGGTCGCCCGCCGGAGAGAGTACTTCGTATTTATTTGACATTGTTTTCACTTCCGTTATTTGTAAACATTTACCCGGCAGTTCGGCTGCCGGGTAAGCAATAAATTATTATTTTATTTCGGCAATAATTTATAGATAATTCTATATTTTTATTAAAGTGCCATCCGAAGGGGTACGGGGGCGACCGGAAAGCCCCCGTAATTTGTTCTTGACAGAAATCTATTTGTGATATGCGTATTAAGGATCATCTATATTTTATTGTATCATTAAATCTATTATTCGATGCCGGCGAGCGAGAGGTTGTACTGATGTTCGCCGCTCGTAGCTGCGTAGTAAGCAACAGCGTCGCTGTCCTCGGTAGCAGACTTGTGGCAGAAGTAGTAGTAGTTCGTCTCGTTCGGGTAGAGAGCCGCTTTGATCGCTTCCATACCCGGGTTGCAGACTGCGCCTGCCGGGAGTCCGGGCGTCTTGTAGGTGTTGTAGGTGCTCTCGAATTTGTCGGGCATAGTCGCCTTTTTGTAGGGGTAGTACATCGTCGGGTCGGAGTCGAGCGTTCCTCTGATGTACTCGCCGTGGATCGAGTAGCCGTCGTTTTTGAGCGTATCAAGACGGTTGTGGAATATGGAGGAGATGTTGTACATATCCTCGGCGTTTGCCGCCTCGGACTGGATCATCGATGCGAGAATGATAACGTCGTCCATCGTCATGCCCTGCTTTGCAGCCTGCTCCTCGATGGTGAGCTTTTCGTACTTCTTCGTCTTTCTCTTGTCGGTGTCGCTCTCGTACATGACGTTGCCGTCGTCATCGTACATAACGTTGCCGTACTCGTCGTACATTACCTTCGGACCTTCGTCAACGTCCTCGTCGCTGTCCTTGATCTCGATGCGCTGCTTTGTGTAGTACATTCTCGTCTCGTAGTTGTTGAGGAAACGGTAGATCGTCGTAGTCGCGCTCTCGCCCTGATAGAACTCGTAGGTGTCGGGGAAGAGGTAGCCCTCGAGCTTGTAGTACGTCTGCGATACCTTCGGTCTGCCCTGCGAAAGGAACGTGAAGTCCTCGTCAAACTTGTCGGAGTTGCACAGCTCAAGGAACTCGTCCTTGTCGCAGACCTTGTTTTCGTCGAGCTTGTTGGCTATCTCGAGTATCGTCATACCCTCGTTGAAGCGTATCTCGACCGTATCGACGCGGTTTGCGTTCGACTGGAGATAGTTGATGATAGCCTCGTAGTCCATCTTGTTAGTCAGCTCGTAGGAGCCCTGCGTGAAGATGAGGTCGTCGTCCTTCGTCGCCTTTGCGTAAAGCTTGAAGTACGACTCGCTGGAGATAACGTTGTTCTCCGAGAGAATATCGGCGATCTCGTCGATGTTGGCGTCCTTGGGCACCTTGATGATGATCGTCTCGTCCTCGCCGCGGTTGCGTCCGAGCAGGTCGTTTATGCCGACAAGCAGGAACTCAGCGAGGAACACGCCGAGTATCAGGACAAGAACTATCCATACAACTCTGAAAACGCAGCCGTTTCTCTTAGCCTTTTTCTTTTTGCGCTTGCGCTCTGCCTTCAGAGCCTTGCGGCGCCGCTTTTCCTCTTCCTTTTCGCTGCGCTGGATATCTTCGTCGTCCTGACGCGAGGGGATATCGAAGCTGCGCGACGACGGGAGATCATCGGCGAGAAGCTCCTCCTCCTCGTCCTCGTCGGGGAAAATGATCTCGTCGTTCGTGTCGTCGTCTATGTCGTCGATCTTCAGCTTGAAGCTGTCGATCTTCTTCTGTCGGTTAGCCTCGAGCTTCTGTTCAAGCTCGTCGTGTGAATGTTTCTCGTCACTCATATCGTGATTCCTTTCAGAGTATTCATGTATTTCTGAGATACCTTTCGGTTGAGATCATGTCAACGGGTACGTCGTAGTCGCTGCGCGGCAGCTTCCACTTGACGCAGCTGCTGTAGCATAGCCCGACGGACGTTCCGCGGAACTGCTTTAAAAAGCGGTCGTAGTAGCCGCGCCCGTAGCCGAGCCTATAGCCCTCGGCGTCAAAGCTGAGTCCCGGCACGACGCACAGACCGTGTGAGTAGTCGTCGATCCTCTCGCATTTTTCCGTGTCCGGCTCAAGAATGCCGTAGTACCCCGGGGCAAGGTCGCTCATCGACTTTATCAGGTAGAACGTCATCTCGGAAGAATCCTTCTCGCACTTCGGCACGGCTACCCTTTTGCCGTTAGCCCATGCCGCGTGGATAATGCCGAGCGTTGACGGCTCGTTTTCCATTGAAACGTATGTGAAGATGACCGACGCTTCGTGGTAGCTGCGCAGCGTCAGCACGCGGCTCTGTATATCGGCGTCGTAGTCGAGCTTTTTCTCGCGGGGAAGCTTTGTTCGGCTGTCCTTTATGCTGCGCCGCAGCTCAGTTTTCTCGGCCTTTATGTCGGCCTTCAGTTCGCTTTGTAAATTCACGGGCATTGCATCGACTCCCTTACCTTTTTCGCCGTCTGCTCGCCGCAGAGAGCCGCGCTTATCGCAAGACCGAACTCGATCGCCGCGCCCGCGCCCTTGCCGGTGATGATATTGCCGTCAGAGACAGCCGGAAGCGCCGTTACCTTCGCGCCGTAGAGATCCTTCTCAAAGCCGGGGAAGCAGGTAGCTTTTTTGCCCTGAAGCAGGTTTTTGTGACCGAGCACGGACGGAGCCGCGCAGACAGCGCAGAGCAGCAGACCGTTTTCTGCGCAGTAGTCGATGTACTTCTGCACAGTCGCGCTCGCTTCGAGGTTCAGCGTGCCGGGCATACCGCCGGGGAGCATGATGCCCTCAAGTCCGTCGAAGGAAAGCTCGTCCTCCGAAAGGTCGGCCGTTACGGTGATCTTATGGGAGCTTGTCACGGTTTTCGAGCCGATACCCACGGTGCGCACGTCCGCGCCGCTGCGGCGCAGAATGTCGATCGGCGCGATGGCTTCGGTCTCTTCAAATCCGTTTGCCAAAAAAACATATATCATAATTATACCTCCGGATCTTAACGTTTATATAAAAATACTTGAAAACTAAATAAATCTTTCCGCAAGAGCGATCACCTCGCCGCTGATATCGCGGATACTGCGAGGCGTTTCGCCGTCGTCGCAGCGGATAACGTGCCAGCCGAGCTTCTCCGCGGCACAGAGAGCCGTTTTGCGGCATTGTTTCAGGAAATCGACGTTGACCTCGTGGATATCCTTCTTCGATTCGTCGCCGCCGTACCGCTTTGACAGCAGCTTTTGCGAGACCTCGACGCTCATGTCAAGGTAGATAACAGCGTCGGGGCGCGGCACGCCGAGCTTTTTGTATTCAAAGTCGTCGAGCCACGATATGTACGCGTCCCACTCGCTCTCATCGAGCTTTGACGTCTGATATATCGCGTTTGAGGTGGCGTAGCGGTCGGAGACGAAAAGTCCGCCGTTTTCGTAATCGGTCTTGTGAAATTTCAGAAAATCGGCGCAGCGGTCTACGGCGTAGAATGCCGCGGCGGCGTAGGGGTTTACTCCGTCTGCGTCCTTTGACAGCTCGCCCCCGAGATACATCTTAACGAGCGCCGACGAAGGGCTGTCGTAATTCGGGTACGAGAGCCTTGTGAAGCTTCTGCCCGTTTCTTTGAGGTGCTCGCACAAAAGCGCGGTCTGCGTTGCCTTGCCGCTGCCGTCAAGCCCCTCGATGACGATAAGTTTGCCGTTCATAAGAGATCATTCCTTTTCGGTCTTTGACACGCCGTATTTTTTACGCATTTCGGCGGCGCGTCCGCAGCTCATCCTGCCCTCGGGGCACGCGCCGTAAAGACAGCCCGGACCCGCCTTTGAGAAAATGTGCGGAGCGACCTCCTTCACGAGCAGCAGCATTTGCTGCGCCACGTCGCGTATCTCCCACTGGGCGCGGTTGCAGCAGCGGTGCTCGAAAAAGTTGAGCAGCGACCGTGCGTTGAACGTGCAGATGATCTTTGTGGTGCAGGCGTTCGGAAGGATAAAGCGCGCGTCCTCGTTTGCCTGCTTCTCGAAGGCGGAGCACAGCTTTTTGTCGTACTCGCGAAACGCCGCTATGAGCTTTTCGTTGTCGGAGAGGACCTCGGAAAACGCGTCCCTGCAGTCTTTTTCACGAATATGCTCGCGGATACTGCTCGCCATAAGCCCGTCGCGCAGCTCCTTGTACGCCTGCATCTCCGTTTGGAGAGCCTTATTGTAAAGCTCGGACAGCTCCTCGGAGCTTTCGATCTTCGGCGGCGTTACAAATTCAAACGACTCGCCGTCAACGTAGCGCTGCGACTGCTGGCTGTAGGAAGCGATCCTGTGGCGCACAAGCTGATGTGAGCAGGCGCGCGATATGCCCTCGATGCCGAACGTGAACGACGCGTGTTCGATAGGGCTTTGGTGACCGAGCGAACTGAGCATATCGAGGAACGCCGCGGTCTTTTCTTCTGTGAGCCCCTCGCGGACGTCGGAAATATCTGATTTGGAATAGCAGAGCTTCGCCGCCATAGCGACGGTCTGCTCCGGCATAGGTGTATAAGCGAGCAGGGTGACTTTCGCGCCCATTTGCCCACCGCCTTTCGTAAAATTAAGGGAAAATTTGCCTGCGTATGTAAGCCGCAAGTATACATAATATATTATACCACAAACTTCCTTCAAAAGCAACTTTTTGAAAGCAACTTTTTTAAACGCCGCAAAATATGTTCTGAAAATGTGAGTGGGTACAGATAAACATCGCCTTCGATCAATAGACAGTTGCTTTGATTATTCAAACAGCCCATAGTTTGTTTAGTAAACAGCAGCACTCCGTTAATACTGTGAAAAGACAGACAGCTCTTCAAGCTCATCGACATCAAAATTCGCCCGGCGCGCTCCTGCGCGCTTTTTTGTTTTATTGTTATTATTGTTATAATTGTTATTATTGTTACGATGTTGACGGCTGAATGCTGCCTGATCGTCTGTTGAAGGTCGGCTCTTTGCCGCCTGCTCATCGTCTGTTTGTCCGCTGCTTGTCGGCTGTTTGTCGGTACTTTGGTATAGATCATAGTTCGTTACGGTAATAACGCTGAATTTCGAGTGCGCCTTGATAGTCACCTCTCCTGTTTTTTGGAGGTGCTCGAGCGCGGTGCGGACCTTTCTGGGCGTAAGACCGAGCTGCTCTGTGAGTGAGTTTACCGACGTTACAACGTCGCCCCGTTTGATCTGTACACCGTGCCATGCGGTGTCCGAAAAGCTTGCCATAAGCAGCAGGTGAATGAAAACAGCCTTGGTGTTTACATCGTCGTACCATTCCCAATCGAGCAACCTGCGGTGAACAACAATAAATCCGTTCAATGACTTTTTCATAACTACATCTCCGTTTTTTATAGTAGACAAAATACGTCTCTATAAGTACCCCTAAACGGAGCAAAATTTGTATACAAATATACAAATCGGACTCAATAATTCACAGAAAGTTTACAATTTCGCGGGTTTCACATCTGATAACGCAGAGTTTTTTCTTTACAGTTTAAAGCTTTACACCGCTAAATTTTTTGTCGGAACTCTATTGACTTTTGTCGGTCAATCTGTTATACTGTTCCCATAGAATGACTGCGAGGTGCGATATGAACGGTAAGTACAGCTTTTCGATCAGCTATTATTACTTTACCAAGCCGGGATATTTTCCGGCGAATTTGCTGCGCACAAAGCTCCGTGAGGTGTGAGACAGTCGTTTGATCGGCGATTACCGGCGCTTGTGTGACAAAGCGCCGTTTTTTTGGCGCATTTTTCCGCTCGCCGTGTGCC
>OMPZ01000178.1 GCA_900313125.1 uncultured Eubacteriales bacterium
AGCAGAGGCGCCCGAAGGAAGTGCCCTTGGGGTACACCGACCGAGCCGGCAGGCGAGACTATACTGTCGTATTTCAAGGGCGATGACGTAGTACCCGGGGAATTAGACCGAAAAGATTTAAAGCGTTTTATTAGAGTTTAGTATTAGTTTGATTCCATAACTTTTTTCCCTGAAAAAGGGCGCACCGCTTATCGAAATGATAGGCGGTGCGCTTCTTATACTAATATTCAATTAAAATCTTTTAAAGTGTTTTATTGAATATTAGTATTATTATTTTAAATCGTGTGCTTTGCCTTGCTCTCGCAGTAGATGCAGCGGTAAACGCGGTTTTCGCGGTCGGTCAGCTTGAAAATGTGTACAAGCTCCTGCTCGTCCTGCGAAATGCAGCGCGGGTTTTTGCACTTGATAACGTCAACAAGCCTTTCCGGCAGCTCGGGGTGAAATTTCTTGACGATCTCACCGTTTTTGATAACGTTGACAGAAACGCCGGGGTCGAGATATCCCAGAACATCGACGTCGATGTCGATAGGACGGTCGATCTTTATGATATCCTTTTTGCCGTTTTTCGAGCTCGGCGCGTTTTTGATGATCGCCACGGAACAGGTCAGCTTGTCGAGGTTTAAGTACCTGTACAGCACCATGCTCCTGCCGGAGGTGATGTGGTCAATGACGATACCGTCTGTTATAGAGTCGATTACCATTTATTCCACCTCCAAAAGCTTTAGTATCAGCGCCATTCTCATGTACTTTCCGTTGAGTACCTGCTTGAAGTAGCAGGCGCGCGGGTCTTTGTCCACGGCAACGGAGATCTCGTTTACTCGCGGCAGCGGGTGCATGATGCATAGATCATCCTTCGCGTCCTCAAGCTTGTCAGGCGTGAGAATGTAGCTGTCCTTCAGTCTGATGTAGTCCTGTTCGTTGAAGAAACGCTCGCGCTGAACTCTCGTCATGTAAAGAATGTCGAGCTTTGGCATTGCGCCGAGAAGGTCGGTTGTCTCTTCAAACGGAATGTTGTTTTTGAGCAGAACGTTGTTTGTAACGTAATCCGGCAGTTTTAATTCGTCGGGTGAGATAAGAACAAATTTGATGTCGCTGTACCTTGACAGCGCGTTTATCAGCGAATGTACCGTTCTGCCGAATTTCAGGTCGCCGCAAAGACCTACTGTCAGATCGTTGAATCCGCCCTTCTCTCGGTAGATCGTCAGAAGGTCGGCAAGCGTCTGCGTCGGGTGATTGTGTCCGCCGTCGCCGGCATTGATTATCGGCACGTCGCTTACCATCGACGCTACCATCGGTGCGCCCTCCTTCGGGTGACGCATCGCGATGATATCGGCGTAGCACGAAACGACCTTTATCGTGTCGGAAACGCTCTCGCCCTTAGAGGTAGACGAGCTGCTGCTCGAAGAAAAGCCCAGCACGCTGCCGCCAAGCTCGTACATAGCGGCTTCAAAGCTGAGACGAGTCCTCGTAGACGGCTCAAAGAAAAGCGTAGCGAGCTTTTTCCTTTTGCATTTCTCGGCGTATTTATCGGGATCGTTTATTATATCGCAGGCTGTTTCGATAAGCGAGTTGATCTCATCGGTAGAAAGGTCGAGAATATCAAGCAAATGTCTCATTCTGCAGCTCCTATCCAGCTTTCATCGGAGGGGTTGTTTCTGAATTTGATAAGTTTTTCCTTATCCTCGGGCTTGATGTAGCCCTGCTCGGCAGCGACCTCGGCGATAACGTCGAGATTTGTCAGGCTGATGTTCTTAACGTTGGCAGCCGCAAGGCGGTCGATGCCCTTCTGCATACCGTATGTGAAGATGCTCGCGATGCCGAGTACCTCCGCGCCTGCGTCGCGAAGCGCGTTCACTACCTCGATAACGCTGCCGCCCGTTGAGATAAGATCCTCGATAACAACTACCTTCTGACCCTTCTCAAGCTTGCCCTCGATCTGATTTCCTCTGCCGTGGTCTTTTGCGCCCGAGCGAACGTAGCCCATAGGAAGGTTGAGGATAGTAGCCGTGATAGCTGCGTGAGCGATACCTGCCGTGCTTGTGCCCATGAGCACCTCGCAGTCGGGGTAGTTCTCTTCAACGACTCTTGCGAGCGCGTTCTCAACGTCGTCTCTTACCCGCGGCGCGGAAAGAGTGAGTCTGTTGTCGCAGTAGATCGGGCTTTTGATGCCGCTTGCCCATGTAAACGGCTCCTGCGGTCTGAGAAATACCGCGTTTATTGATAATAAGTCCTTTGCAATAAGTCTGTTCATATTGTGAAAACTCCTTTGTCCTTAGATTTAAAATACGCTTAGTTCTTCATTAGAATAATACCATGCAGGCAGTATCTCGGCAAATTCTGTATTCTGCGGGTCTGCCACAAGATAAAGCAGACGGTTCGTGAGCCGCTGATCGCAAAGCTTAGCTTTGTCGAGGATCACCGTTGTAACGTAAACCTCCTTGAAGCCGCTCAGAACTCCGTTGTAACGCATATTGAACGGTCTTGCCTGTGTTGATCTCATCAATCTTAAAAGCGAGCTTTCATGCGGCGTCATTTCCGCGCCAAATAGCCCGTTTTCAAACGATGACGCGATCTGTTTCAGCTCGCCGGGGTTTGAAAGAAAACGATCGTCGGTACTGTATACCATGTAAGCCGGAACGACCTTAAGCGCTTCGCCCTTGAAGATCCTTTCGTCGTCCGAAGGCAGCAGCCGCTTGTAGGCGTCATTGTCAAACGGCATGATAACAGCGCCGAGATAGATCTGTCCGTTTTTGAAAAGCTGCTTGTGCGCCTTGTAGATACCTCCGAGACTGTCATTGCCGAGATGTATCATGTGGTCAAGCGTGGGATCTATGTTAGGCTTGTCGATGAAGCTGTTCTTTTTCTTTCCGCGTGAAAACCGCTCGATCGTCTGCGGCATATTTCTTCTGATGATGTCGCAGATCTCGTCGCTGCTCGCCATATAATGCTCGCATCTGACCTCTTTGACTACCGCGTTTGAATAAGCGTTAAAAACCGAACCCGCTGCAAATATCAAGCAAAATATGCCGGAAGCGATCGACGCAAGAAGCCAAGTGTTGCTTTTTGTAACGGCTTTCTCGGGGTGTTCGGGATCGTAGTAGAGCGTTATTTTTTCCTTTAGCTGAGCGCCAATGCCAAGATATCCGTAATACTCATGCAATTCACCGTTTGCGTCGGTGTACAGCGCCGTTCCTTTAAAATTTGTCTGCCCCGGGTTTAGATAGCTACCCGGCTCGATATATGTAACGGTGGCTTCGCACGACGTTCCCGCGTTATATATCCTGCTGTAATTCAGTAATTTGTTGAATGAAAAGACAAATAATATTATGAAAAGAACGGTCTGAAAATATAAAGTTGCTCTTGCCTTGCTGCTGTTCCTCATGAAAACTCCTTGTTTATAGTGGCTTAGTGGTTTGACAGGAAAGCTTCAAGCTCATCAACGTCCTTGATGATATGATCCGCGCCGAATTTCTCGGCTTCATCGCGGTCGCCGTACCCGAAAAGCACATACGCGCACTTCATACCGACGTCGTGCGCGCCAATAACGTCGTGCTTTCTGTCGCCTATCATGATAGCTTTGCCGATATCGGTGACGCCGCTTTCCTCAATGGCGTATCGGAGAACGTCCGTCTTGCTGTTTCGTGTTCCGTCCATTGTGCTGCCGGCGATCAGATCGAAATACTGCGATACATTGAAATGCTCCAATATCCTGACGGCGAAAACCTCCGGCTTTGACGTCGCAAGAATTATCTTCTTGTCGGTCTGCGAGAGCTTTTTGAGAAGCTCCTCGATGCCGTCGTAGAGCTTGTTTTCAAAAATTCCCTTTTCGGGGTAGTACTCGCGGTAGTATTGAACTCCGAGCTTTATCTTCTCTTCGTCAAAGCCGCAAAACTCCCGGAACGAATCGGAAAGGGGAGGACCGATAAAGCAGCGCAGCTCGTTTTTGTCCTCAACGGGACACCCGAGCTTTTCGAGCGCGTAGGCGACCGAATTGAGTATACCCTCGGCGGATTCCGTCACCGTGCCGTCGAGATCGAAAAATATATGATCGTACATAGGATCAGCCCACAAATTCAGCGACGCAGCGCTTGTAAGCGGCAACGGGGTCGTCAGCCTGAGTGATAGGTCTGCCGACTACAATGTAGTCAGAGCCGATCTCCTTAGCCTGTGCGGGCGTCATAACGCGTACCTGATCGCCTACCTCGCCGTCTGCAAAGCGAACGCCGGGAGTTACCGTCACGAACGAATTGCCGCAGATCTCGTGTACCTTCTTCGCTTCGAGCGGGGAGCATACAACGCCGTCAAGACCCGATTTCTGCGCGTTCATGGCGTAGTGAAGAACGACTCTGTCGATAGGCTGGTCGATAAGCAGCTCGTCTCTCATGCGCTCCTCGCTCGTTGAGGTGAGCTGAGTTACCGCAATGAGTATCGGGCGGGTGCCGTCCTCACGGGTCAGCCCCTTGATAGCTGCTTCCATCATCGCTGCCGTGCCTGCCGCGTGCAGGTTGCACATATCAACGTCGAGGTTTGAAAGAACTCTCATCGCCTTCATGACCGTGTTGGGGATATCGTGGAGCTTTAAGTCGAGAAATATCTTGTGTCCTCTCTTCTTGATCTCCTTTACAATATCGGGACCTGCTGCATAGAAAAGCTCCATGCCGATCTTCACGAACGGCTTTTCGTCCTGAAACTTGTCAAGAAAAGCGAAAACCTCCTCGCGGCTGTTGAAATCGCAGGCTACAATTACATCCTTACCCATTGTGGCTACCTCCTATAATTTCAGTTATATCATTAATGCCGAATTGTTTCATGACCTCCGGCAGGTCTTGTATGATCTTCTTGCAGGCGCAGGGGTCTACAAGATTCGCGGCTCCCACCTGAACGGCAGTTGCGCCGGCGAGCATCATCTCGATAACGTTTCGCGCGCTCGATACGCCGCCCATACCGATGATCGGGATATTCACCGCCTCGTACACCTGATATATCATTCTCACGGCTACGGGGAAGATCGCAGGACCCGAGAAACCGCCCATTTTATTCGCGATAACGGGCTTTCTCGTTTTAAGGTCGATGCGCATACCGAGCAGCGTATTTATCAGCGAGATACCGTCGGCACCCGCGTCCTCGCACGCCTTCGCGATGCTTACGATGTCCGTGACATTCGGGCTGAGCTTTATGTAAACAGGCTTTTTTGTAACAGCCTTAACGGCTTTTGTCACAGCCGCCGCCGATTCGGGGCTTGTGCCGAAGCTCATGCCGCCGTTGTGTACGTTCGGGCAGCTTACGTTGACCTCCAAAATGCCGACCTGCGGCTGAGCGTCCATTTTCTCGCAGGTGTAGGCGTATTCGTCTATCGAAAAGCCGCTTACGTTGGCGATGATCGGTTTATTGTACACCTTCGCAAGCTTGGGCAGCTCCTCCGAGATCACCTTGTCAACTCCGGGATTCTGCAAGCCTACCGAGTTTATCATTCCCTCGGTACACTCCGCGATGCGGGGCGTGGGATTGCCGAAGCGCGGCTCCTTTGTCGTGCCCTTGCACGAGATCGAGCCGAGGATATTTATGTCGTACCAGTCTGCGAACTCGTACCCGAAGCCGAACGTTCCCGACGCCGGGATGATCGGGTTGTCAAGAACAAGACCGCTCAGATCAACCTTTGTGTTTACCATTCGATCTCCTCCTTTACAAAAACGGGACCTTCCTTGCAGACGCGCTTGTTTCCGTTTTTCGTCTTGTGCGTACAGCCCATGCACGCGCCGAAGCCGCAGCCCATGCGCTCCTCAAAGCTGAACTGACCGCTCGTTTTTGCAGCCGCGTTTACCGCCCTGAACATCGGCATAGGACCGCAGGTGTAGAAGTATGTGTAATCTACCTTGTCGAACGCGTTTGTAACAAAGCCCTTTATGCCGTGCGAGCCGTCAACAGTCGTTACATAAACGTCCGCGCCGAGAGCCTTGAACTCCTCCTCGTAAAAGACCTCGTCAGCCGTGTTGAAGCCGAGGATAACGCCCGGCTTTTTGCCCTCGCTGATGAGCCTTTTGCAAAGGTTGTAAAGAGGGGGAACACCGACTCCACCGCCGATAAGCAGCGGTCTTTCTCCGCTTTTTGACGTGTCGTAGCCGTTGCCCAAGCCAACGAGAGCTTCAAGCGTGCTGTCGGGCGTGACAGCCGCAAGCTGCTGCGTGCCCTGACCCACGACCTTATATATGATGGTGATCGTTTTGTCGTCGTAGTCGCAGATCGAGATCGGGCGGCGCAGGAAGAACCCTTCAAGCGTGATGTTTATAAACTGACCCGACGCCTTGATATGGCTAGTGTCGCCCTGAAGGATCATTTTATAAACGTCCTTCGCTATTTTTTCGTTGCTGACTACTGTGTACAGACCGTTATTCATTCACCTTGTCACCTCCGGAAATTGCTGTGTCATTTTACAGAAGTGTGGTTATGCCGCCGGGAAAGCTCCGCAGCGGTATAACCACCCTATGAATTTACATATCTATTGTGCTTATGCAGAGAGTCGTTTCCTCAAGCACATCGAGCAGCGCGCGCACCGTGTCGAGCGCGGTAAAGATAGCGATGTTGTTCTCAACAGCCCAGCGGCGGATCATGTAGCCGTCGTTGTTCGCCTCGTGATAGAGGTCCTTCGTGTTGATAACGTAGCTGATGTATCCGGAGTGCATTGCGTCGAAGATCTCCTCGTTGCCTGTCGAGAGCTTCTGACGAACTCTTGTGCGGATACCGTGTTCTCTGAGGAACTTAGCCGTACCCTCGGTAGCTTCGATGTTAAAGCCGAGGTTGTAGAAACGTCTGATGAGGGGGAGAGCTTCCTCCTTGTCAACGTCGGCGATAGTTGCGAAAACCGTGCCGTAGTTGACCATCTTTGTGCCCGCAGACTGGAGAGCCTTGTACAGCGCGCGTGTGCGCGTTCTGTCGTAGCCGATAGCTTCGCCCGTCGATTTCATCTCCGGCGAGAGGTATGCGTCGAGACCTCTGAGCTTTGAGAACGAGAATGCCGGAGCCTTAACGTACCAGCGCTCCTTCTCGGGCGGATATACAACGTCGAGACCCTGCTCCTTCAGGCTTTTGCCGAGGATAGCGAGCGTCGCGATGTCTGCGAGAGAATAGCCCGTAGCCTTTGAGAGGAACGGTACTGTTCTCGACGAACGCGGGTTGACCTCGATAACGAACACGTCGTTGTTCTTGTCAACGATGAACTGAATATTGTAAAGACCCACGATGCCGATGCCGAGACCGAGCTTGACCGTGTAGTCGATGATAACGTCCTTGACCTCCTGTGTGAGGTTGAACGAGGGGTAAACGCTGATACTGTCGCCGGAGTGAACGCCCGTTCTCTCAACGTGTTCCATAATTCCGGGGATAAATACGTCCTTGCCGTCGCATACAGCGTCGATCTCGCATTCCGTGCCGGAGATGTACTTGTCAACGAGCACGGGCTTATCAACGTCTACCTCAACGGCTGTTTTCAGGTAATGGCGGAGCATTTCTTCGTTTGCGACGATCTGCATAGCGCGTCCGCCGAGAACGTAGCTCGGGCGAACGAGTACCGGGTAGCCGATCTCCGCCGCTGCCGCAACGCCGTCCTCGATGTTTGTTACAGCCTTGCCCTTCGGCTGCGGAATGTTCAGCTCCTCCATGATCTTCTCGAAGGAGTCGCGGTTTTCGGCTCTTTCAATCGCGTCAAAGTCAGTTCCGATGATCTTGACTCCGCGTTTCATGAGGGGTTCGGCGAGGTTGATCGCGGTCTGACCGCCGAGTGAAGCGACAACTCCGATCGGATTTTCGAGGTGGA
>OMPZ01000090.1 GCA_900313125.1 uncultured Eubacteriales bacterium
CGCGCTCAAGAAGGACACGCCCGACATCTACTACACGGGCAATTCCATCAGCTCTGCGGCTTTGGCGGAGCTTCTTGAGATTTGCGAGGGCAGAGACGTTTCTATTAATATGATCTCGAAGTCCGGCACGACGACCGAGCCTGCTATCGCTTTCAGAGTGTTCAGAGAAATGCTTGAGAAGAAGTACGGCAAGGACGGCGCGCGTGAGAGGATCTTCTGCACGACCGACAAGGCGAAGGGCACGCTCAAGCAGCTCGCAGACCGCGAGGGCTATGAGACATTCGTTGTTCCCGACGACGTAGGCGGCCGCTACTCCGTTCTGACGGCAGTTGGTCTTTTGCCGATAGCTGTTTCGGGCGCAGACCTCGACGCTCTTATGGCAGGCGCGGCAAAGGCTCAGGCAGACCTCGACAACGACGACCTCAAAACTAACGAGTGCTATCAGTACGCGGCTATCAGAAACGCGCTCTACGCAAAGGGCTACACGACCGAGATCCTCGTTTCCTACGAGCCTGCGTTCACGATGATGAGCGAGTGGTACAAGCAGCTCTTCGGCGAGAGCGAGGGCAAGGACAACAAGGGTATTTTCCCGGCGTCCGTTACCTTCTCGACCGACCTTCACTCTATGGGTCAGTACATTCAGGAGGGCAGAAGAAACCTCTTTGAGACGGTCGTTTCGTTTGAGAAGCCGAAGAAGGAGATCACTCTCGGCACAGACCCCGAAAACGTTGACGGTCTCAACTTCCTCTCCGGCAAGGGCATGAGCTACGTTAATCAGAAGGCGTTCCAGGGTACGGTGCTCGCTCATAACGACGGCGGCGTTCCGAACGTTATTCTCAATGTTCCCGAGATGAACGAGTCCGAGCTCGGCTACCTCATCTATTTCTTCGAGAAGGCGTGCGCAGTAAGCGGCTACCTCCTCGGCGTAAACCCGTTCAACCAACCCGGCGTTGAGAGCTACAAGAAGAATATGTTCGCTCTGCTCGGCAAGCCCGGCTATGAGGACGCAAAGGCGGCTCTCGAAGCTCGTCTCGGCTGATATTCATTGTAATTTCACGAGAATTAAAAATAAATCGAAAGGAATGGTACATTATGGTAACATTACTCATTGGCAAAAAAGGTTCAGGCAAGACAAAGAGACTTATCGAAGAGGCTAACGCAGCAGTTGCAGCTTCAAAGGGCAGCGTTGTCGTTATCGAAAAGGGCGCAAAGCTCACCTACGACCTCACACACAAGGCTCGTCTCGTTGATTCCGACGCATACAAGATCAAGGGCTACGACGCGCTTTACGGCTTCCTCAGCGGTATGTGCGCAGGCAACTATGATATCACAGATATCTTTGTAGATTCCACGTTCAAGATCGCAGGCGACGACAAAGCAGCTCTTTCCGAGTTCGTTGTAAAGCTCAACGCTCTCGCCGATGAGGCTGACACGGCTATCACTCTTCTGATCTCCGCAGCAAAGGACGATCTTCCGTCCGACATCAACGCAACTCTTGAAGAGATGTAATTGATACACAACAAAAGAAGGAGCAAGGCATTACGCTTTGCTCCTTTTTGTTTTTTTAAATCACTATCAACAACATAAAAAAACTAATTTTTTGTGATCCGAAGGGGGTGCGGGGGGCGATCGGAAAGCCCCCTGCAAAAGGTTTTAAAGAACATAAAGGCTAACATATTATCTCGCGGTTTAGATCGTGATTTGTCGATTAATTCACGCCAATCCGACGAACGTCGCAGTAATCGCGATAAGCTCGCGGACGTAAAATGTAGGCAGCAGATACCACGAGCAGTTTGCCGGAACGCTGCCGTAGGAAAGCCCCGCGTCCTTGACGATGCGCGACGCGCGGTATTCGTGAAAAATATCGGTGACTATAGCCGTGCTTTCGCTAAGCCCGTTCTCCTCGATGATCTCTTTGCTGAAAGCGATGTTTTCGACGGTGTTCGTCGAGCGGTCCTCGGAGTAGATACGCTCGCCGCTGATGCCGAGCTTTATCAGCTCTGTTTTCATGCACTCGGCTTCGCTGATCTGTTCGTCGTCGCCCTTGCCGCCCGAGACGATGCACACCGCGTCGGGGTGAGCGTTCAGATACTCAGCGGCGGCGTTTATCCGCTGTCTGAGCATGAGCGAGGGATGGTCGCCGCGAACCTGACAGCCGAGCACGATAACGGTGGCGTCCCGACTCGGCGCGGTCTTGTCCGCGGTTATTATCAGCGACGTCAGAAACCCGACGTATACCACGCCGATCACGAACACCACGGGCACGGCGTAAACGACGACCCTGCCGACGGCGTTCGACTTCATCGCCGCGGCTGCTTTTTCAACGATTTTGTGCCCGAATGTGAAAAACATCATGACCGCGCAAAAGATCATACCGACGATATTTCCGATGTTCAGCACATAACCCAGTATGGGCAGAAGAAAAACAGCGAACAGCAGCGCAAACACTATTCCGAGAATAAAAAATACGATATCCATTGCCTTACCTTTGCCTTTAAACATCTTACCATGCCTTTCCGATCATTTATATTCACATTACACTATCGCGGCAGGCCGGTTTTGTGTTGCGATCAAAACTGATCTCCTATAAAAAACAGACGAGCTTTACGGTCAAATTTCTATCGGAGATCATTATAAGTATATCACAATTATCCAGTTTTGTAAATGCGGCGCCCAAGCGGGCGCGGGCATATACGCGGTTGTAGTTTGTTTAAGGCACAACTCTCGTCCCGCGCGGGTCGGCACTCCCAGAGTGCCTACTTTGTTTAAGGCGCGGAGCAGGTGTTATTTTTTCGATAAAGTACGGCGGAATTTGC
>OMPZ01000094.1 GCA_900313125.1 uncultured Eubacteriales bacterium
GGGTCGCTCGAAACGACCGTTGCATCGTCCGAAAGCACTAAATTGTCTGAACAAATGGTATATCGTCTCATATCTAAACCTTCCGTGGGCAGATCGCTGTCATTTAATCCCTGCCCCCTTATATCAAATGCCGTTCCCGTGGTAAGCTTGTGCCGGGTGCGGTCGCTTACAAACGTTTCATAGCCGTTGTACTGTCCTATCTCAACGAATTTTTGACTGACCTCGGGGTCTTTGAGCTGCTCGTTCGATTTAAAGCCGGTCGGTCCGTCGATATATTTTCCGACAATGGTCACGCCGTCCTTGTCGAAAGCGTAGACCCAGTCTCTTGTTTCGTGATTCTGGATGTCGGGTTCCGTAAGCGCGGTACCCAGTCCGCTTGATTCAAGGGCGTTCAGCTCCTCGGGGAGCAGGCGGAAGTTTTCAAGAACGCCTATATCAAATCGGTAAACGTAGCCGACCGTGCCGGATGGATCGTTTGGGTCGGTCACCTTAAACATATCTGAAATGAAGCCGTCTCCGATAGTTTCGCCGTACTTGTTTGTGTCAAAGCCGAGCTGATGGTCGAGCTGGTCGTCTGTTTCTACATGGAGATGCTCGACTCTGTCGGCGAGGTCGTCTGCCTTTTCCTCCGTTATGCCGAGACGGTTCGTACATTGTCTGACTATTTCACGGAGCTCCGACCGTATCGTCGGGTTTGTAAGCGCAACGGCGGTCGAGCCTGCAAATATCAGCGCTGCCGCGATCGCGGCGGAAAAGGCGAGCGCCCTTTTCGCAGAGCGCCTGCGCTGTGTCTTTTCATACATATCAAGTAACCTCCTTTTATCAGGAAACCGCATCAGATCGGCAGCTTTGGCGTAGTCCTCCTGCAAAAGCCTGTCAAGGTCTTTCATAGCGTTCCCTCCTTGTATATATCTCCCAGCAGCTTTTTAGCCTTGTTCAGCCGGTAGGCGACCGTCGAGCGCTTTACCCGCGTTACGGCGGCGATCTCTTCTATCGTCAGCCCCTCGTGGTAGTAAAGCTCGATGATTATCCGGCAGTTCGGGGGAAGCTGCTGTACCGCCGACCATATCTCGCAGTCTGCAAACGCGTCGCCTGCGTCGGCAATGCTTTCGGTCAGCTCTCGTTTGTTTCTTACCCAGAAGGATAACTTCAGATTTTTCGACAGGTTTATCACCACGCGCAGCAGCCACGCTTTTCGGTGGTTCTCGTCGGCGAACTGCGGCGCGCGTTTGAGATACTGCATGAACGTATCCTGCACTATGTCCTCTGCGTCCGATCGGTTTCCGCAGCAGGCGTAGGCGCAGCGATACATTACGTCGGAGTATTTCATTACAGCCTGTTCAAAATCGTCTTTGTCGATGCGCATCGTCGTTTCAGCTCCCTTCTACTGTATAAACAAATCACAGGGGGTGTTTTTCCAAATCGAGAAAAAATTTTTTTGGGGATCAATAAAAAAGTGAATCAAATTGAAACGGTACAGCTTTTATGCTGTACCGCTTCTCGATTATGGAAAAAGTATAAGGTGTACGCGAATTTATGCCCTGAACGGGTTAACGGCTTTTCGGTCTGACGCCGTTACCTGGCGTCAAGCTCGTTTGAGCCGGTGAATGCAAAGTTATCAATGACGCTGCCGTTTAAGTCGTAAACGGGGATCGTCATTCCGTCGAGGACGTCCTCTGTGTAGCGTTCGGCGTCCTCGGGCGAGTCGGCTAAATAAATGAAGTCATCGCGGCGAACATAGCCTGTTCTGCCGTTTACGCCGCGCGCCTTTATCAGATCGGGGTAGTCCTCGTATTTTTCTGCGCTGCGGCACGTTCCGTAGGTCTCGCCTGCGGCGTTGACCTTGTATCCCGATTCGGACGAGATCTCTTCTGATGATACAGCGGCGTTCATGACAGGCGGTTCAGCGCTGTTTGTCGTAGATACATAGTAAACATACGGAGACATTGGCGAGTTCATTACTGCGTAGCTGATCTTGTGAGTGTTGGAGTTGTAGCCTACAGCGAGAAGCGCCATCATCTGCCCACAGTACGAGCCTGTCTGATTGATCGATGTCCATACATAAAGAGACTGGCTGGGGATACTGTTGTAAATTACGCCTGTCGAAGCGACCAGCACGTCGCTTGTGTCGTACAGCTTAGCCATTGCGCCCATATAGTTGGTGTTAATGAGCTGGTTGTTTTTTTCTTTGATGCGGGCGTCCAAAAACAGACCCACGCCGGAAACATTGTCAAGCTGTCCCTGATACTGGTAAATAATGCCTGAGGGGTAGCCCGACAGTTCGTGCCAATCGTCATAATCGGCAAATGCGGTAATGCTGGATGTGATAATCATAGCAGCTGCAAGAAGCAGAGAGATAAATGTTTTACGTCTTGTTGTTTTCATAAAAAAATATGTCCTTTCAATACTTATGATAAAAAACGCACACACCTCATATATAAACAACCATTAGGGTCAAACAATAAGCCGTTTGACCCCAACGATCGTTTTATACTGTCATGTTATCACAAATCAAAATCTAACTTAACTTATCCTTGACTCCTGAACAAGATATCCCTTGTCAAAGGACGATACGCCGGTCTTGTACTTGTACTCCTTGTCACCGTCCTTAATGGTGATCTCGACCGTAGCCGTGTTGTGGCGGTAAACTACAAGATATGACGCCGCGCCTGATTCTGTGTCCGCTTTATACGACACGATCTCTTTGATTTCGAGTACAGACGGGTCGCTGCATTCTGCCGTCGCGTTTTCCGACAGTAACAGATCATCTATGCAGCAGTTTATTTCGGCGTCAAAAGCAGGCATTTCGGCAGGGTCCGCCGTGTACGGCACAGCGACTGCGCTGCCTGTCTCAAGCTTTTTGGCAATGCGCTCGGAAACGAGCTGCTCGTATCTGCGCGAAGCAAGACAATCGCAGAACTTTTTCGCGATCTCGGGATCTTCAAGCTCCTTGTTTGATACGAACCAATTATCTTGAGAAAATTTGCCTACGATCTCCGTGCCCTCTTCGTTAAAGGCGTATACCCAGTCGAGTACCAGACCTGTTTCGGGGTCGGGCGTTCTGAGGTAGATGTCGGGCTCGCTCTTTTCGAGGGCGTCGCGCTCCTCGGGGAGAAGTACGGAGAAATAATCGCTGAGGTAACCGAGGTCACCTCTGTAAACGTAGCCCCTCGGCGTGTCGGGGTCGCTGCCGCCGAAGCCGATCAGGTCGGCGGAAAGATAGCGGTCGTTTACCAGCTCGCCATAGCTGTTAAGCTGCACGTTCCAGTCGCGGCTGTCGTTTGCAAACAGCTCCGGAGTAACATGGGCGAGCTCCAGTCTGTTCAGGTACTCGCTTATTTTCTCCTCCGGCACGCCTGCGCTGCCGAGCTTTTGATGTACCATTTCGTCCAGCGTGAGCGTGTTTTCGGCGGCCGCTTCATTTTCGATCGCGCTCTCGCTCTCGCTCTCGATAGCCGTTTCTTCAGCATTTACGGGCTGCGTTGCGGCGATGTTGGCAGACACGGCAACAACGGAAATGAGAGCCGCGGCTGCGGCTGCCGTGAAGGCTACCTTGAGCGGAATGTGTTTGTGCGCAGGGGCGGATAAAACAACAAGCTCTTCTCCGGCTGTGTTGTTTGCGGAGGCGCTAATAATGTTGTCGGTTTCGGATTGTGTGGATGAGTAAAGATCGTAAAGGCTTTGCTTGTCCTTGTAATCAAGGCTGTCAAGCTCGCGGCTCAGGCCTTCGCGCAGAGCCTTTTCAAGCTCTTTCATAGCTATTCCTCCTTAAGAATTATACATTTTTTTGAGTCTTTTTCGTGCTTTTTCGAGACGGCTGGCGATGGTGGACGGTTTAGAGCCTGTGATCTCGGCGATCTGGGCAAGGGTACAGTCCTCACGGTAATAAAGCTCTATAACGAGCCTGTCTTTCGCCGGCAGTTGACTTACCAGCAGCCATATCTCGCAGCCGAGCATGGGGTCGGGTTCGCTGTCGTCGGCGGTCTCCTGCATTTTGGATCGTTTTGTTGCCCAGAAGGAGGAGGTTTGATCCTTAGCAAGATTGATCGCGGTACGCAGCAGCCACGCCTTTCGATGTTTTTCGTCGATAAGGTCGGGCGCGGTTTTCAAATACTTAATAAATGTTTCCTGTACGATATCCTTCGCGTCGTCAATGTCGTGGCAGTATGTATACACGCTGCGCAGTAAGGCGTCGGAATATCGGTCTACTGTTTTTTCAAATTCTTCTTTTTCGATGCGCATCTAAATTGTGTTTTCCTCCCTTCTATAATATAAACGATTCAGAGGGGGTGTTTTTACGAAAAAATTTTTTGTTTTTTCCAACTTCTCCCTTTTGTACAAAATGGAGAACTCTCAATTGGTAAAAATAACAATAAAAATTTGAAGGCAGAGATCTGCAAGCTCTCTGCCTTCAAGGGGAAAGAAAAATATGAAAAATAAGATGATTTCGATTTTATTACTCTGTAAGCTCAGCCTTGCGCTGCTCGATCACCTTGTCTGCAACGTTCTGAGGAGCGTCCTCGTAGCGCGCGAACTCGAAGGTGAAGCCGCCTCTGCCCTGAGTTGCCTGACGGAGGAAGATCGCGAAGTCGTGCATCTCAGCCATAGGAACGTCGGCTTCGATCGTCTGATAGCCCGTCTCTGCCGGGTTCATGCCGAGCACTCTGCCGCGGCGCTTTGTGATCTCGCCCATGATGTCGCCCATGTTGCCGTCGGGAACCGTCGCCTTGAGCGAGCCGATAGGCTCGAGAAGTACGGGCTTAGCCTGCGGCATACCGTTCTTGTAAGCGATGGACGCAGCGGTCTTGAACGCCATTTCCGAAGAGTCTACCGGGTGGTACGAGCCGTCGTAGAGCGTAGCTTTAAGACCGACAACGGGGTAGCCCGCGAGCGGACCCTTAGCGATGCTTTCTCTCAGACCCTTCTCAACAGCGGGGAAGAAGCCCTTCGGCACAGAACCGCCGACAACTCTCTGGTCGAACAGGAGATCTTCGCCGTCATACGGCTCGAACTCGATCCACACGTCGCCGAACTGACCGTGACCGCCCGACTGCTTCTTGTGTCTGCCCTGTACCTGTACCTTTTTCTTGATCGTCTCTCTGTAAGCTACCTTCGGCGTGTCGAGCGTAACGTCAACGCCGTACTTATTCTTGAGCTTGGAAACAACAACGTCGAGATGCTGCTCGCCGAGACCGGAAATCACCATCTGATGTGTTTCGTGGTTGTGAGTGTAAACGAGGGTCTTATCTTCCTCGCAAAGCTTTAGGATGCTCTGCGCTACCTTGTCCTCCTCGCCCTTTTTCTTCGGCGCAATAGCCATTGAATACGACGGGTTCGGATAGTCGATGCCCTCTATAGTTACCTTTCTGACGGGTGAGCAAAGCGTGTCGCCCGTAGCGGTGTAAAGCAGCTTCGCGATGCAGCCGATGTCGCCTGCGCCAACGTAGGAAACCTCCTCCTGCTTTTTGCCCCTCGGGATCATTACCTTAGTGATCCTCTCGCTTTCGCCCGTTCTCATGTTGATGAGCGGAGTAGCGGCGGAAACCTTGCCGGAAATAACCTTGAAGAACGACAGCTTGCCTACGAACGGGTCGGAGACCGTTTTGAAAACGAGCGCAGCGGTAGCCGCGTTCTGGCTGACTGCAAGCTCTACAACGTCGCCGTTGGGGTCGGAACCGATCTCGCTGCCCTTAGACGCCGCGTTCGGAGCGAGCCATACAAGGCTGTTGAGGAACTGGTCGATACCGTAGGTGAGCTGAGCGTCGCCGCAGAATACGGGGCAGATAGAGCCGTCCTTAACGCCCTGCGATACGCCCATGATGATCTCCTCGGGGGTGAACTCCTCGCCCATGAGGAACTTGTCGAGCAGCTCTTCGCTCGTCTCGGCAACAGCTTCTTTGATAGCGGTACGCAGACCCTCGAGCCTGTCGCCCATGTCGGGCAGCGGAACCTGCTTGACTGTGCCGTTTTCATATTTATACGCTTTGTAATCGAAAAGATTCACATAGGTGTTAGCCTGACCGTTCTCGATGTAGGGAACGACTACCGGGCAGACAGACGGACCGAACTCCGCCTTGAGCGTTTCAAAAACGCGGTAGAAACGCGCGCTCTCGTCGCAAAGACCGTTTACGAAGAAAATCTTTGTAAGACCCTGCTTTTCTGCGAGCTTAACGGCCTTCTCCGTGCCGATGTTCACGCCGTTTTTGCCGGATACAACGATGACTGCGCTGTCGGCTGCGCGCATACCCTCGTAAAGACCGCCCTGGAAATCGAGCAGACCGGGGGTGTCGATAATATTGATCTTATTGCCCTTCCACTCCATCGGAGCGATAGAGGACACAACGGAAACCTTTCTCTTGATCTCCTCGGGGTCGAAGTCAAGCACGGTGTTGCCGTCCTCGATCTTGCCGAGCCTGTCGGACGCGCCCGACAGATAGAGCATAGCCTCTGCGAGCGATGTCTTGCCGCAGGAGCCGTGGCCTGCGAGCGCAATATTAAAAATCTTGTTTGGTTCGTACTGTTTCAATGCGGAATAACTCCTTTCGCTGTAAATGATCGTTAGATGTACGGGAATAATATGCTTTGCAAACATTACAAATAATAATTCCCAC
>OMPZ01000138.1 GCA_900313125.1 uncultured Eubacteriales bacterium
GAGTCAAATATGAGCTACGATAATTTTTACGTCAAGAACGCGACCGACCTGTCGATAGACCTCAGAAGCTGCCTTGCCGCAGACCTTCCGTTTCAATATGAGGATACCGACGCGCCGCAGGTTCTTATCGTTCACACTCACGCGACCGAGTCGTATATGGACAGCGACCTCGGCTACTATTACGAGAGCTTTTATCCGCGCAGCACCGACGACAGCAAGAACGTCGTCGCCGTGGGCAGCGCGATAACCGAAAGCCTTGATAAAGCCGGCATAAAAACGGCGCACTGCACCGTACACCACGACGACCCGTCGTACCTCGGCGCTTACGACAACAGCGCCGATTCGATAAACGAGTACCTCGAAAAATACCCGAGCATAAAGATCGTGCTCGATATCCACCGCGACTCCATCACTACCGACGAGAACGAGAAGATAAAGCCGACCTTCACCTACGGCGGCGAGAAAGCGGCCCAGATAATGATAATGTGCGGAAACGACAACTACGGCTATTTCGACTTCCCCGACTGGGAGGAAAACCTCGACCTCGCAGTAAAGCTGCAAAGCGCTGCCGAGACGATGTACCCCGGAATGACGCGTCCGCTTTATTTCGGCAATTTTATGTACAACATGGATCTTGCGCCCGGCTCGCTGCTTATTGAAGTCGGCACCGACGCAAACACTCTCGGCGAGGCGGTGCGTTCGGGCGAAATGCTCGGAAACGTCATAGCCGATGTTCTAAAAAAAGCATAAAATAAGGGCTGCCGTGTTTTGCGGCAGCCCCGTTTTTGTCAATCGTAATAATCTTCCTCGTCGGCGGTGTAATCCTCGCCCTCGTAGGAGTAGTCATATTCTTCGCCGTAGTCCGGCTGTTCTTCCTCGTATTGCTGACCTGCGTCCTCATCGGAGCTTTCGACAATGCCGACCTGATTGTTGATGCCTACGTCGTAGATATACTCAACGTCGTTCTCTCCCTTCTCGGTGTCGGTCGCGTCGGAGTCGCTGCCGGAGCTTTTTTTGTCGGAGTCTGTGTCTGCGTCGGGCTCCTCCGGCGCGTCGTCTCTGAGCGAGCCGTGCGTCGCCTGTGTGCGAAGCGTTTCGAGCGTGTAAACGCGCGTGTCGGTCACGGTGTAGGTGTTCATCAGGTAAAGCACGTCTGTTATGCCAAATTCGCTTATCATCTCGGCGAGGTTCGCTTCGAGGTAGTTGTAGCTCAGAACGTATATCTCCTCAAACGAGCTTGTCAGGAACGTCGGGAGCACCGTACCATATTCGTCCTTGATAATGGCGAGCTTGCGCCCGTTGTTTACCTTCGTGTCGAGCTTCAGGCAGTAAAAGCCGCCGTCGTAGTAGCCGTCCTGCAGGGACTCCTCGTTTTCCTCGTAGAAGGGCTTTGTGATGAGGAAGCTGAACTCCTCGTCGTAGTAGTTCGTAGTGTATTTTACGGAGGGCTGATAGAACGAAAAGCTGTCGGGCGTTTTCGCGAGATCCTCCTGAGCCTGCGGACCGGAAAGCCCCTGGAGATCGCCTAAGTAATCCTTGGGCGCGGTGGGTGTGTATTCGGAGATATCGGCGTAGGGAACGCCTGCCGCCTTCGCGAACACCCTGCCGGCGTAGTATGCGCCGAGCGGCGTCCAGCGTGTGTCGGAGCGGTAGTAGATATCCTCGGCGTTATGGTTCTTGAGCGTCGGTAAAACGTCTACCTGCGTTACGTCAACGAGCATATCTTTAACTTCGGCGATTATGTCCTCCTGGCTGTCGATGCGGTAGCGCTCGTTTGCAGGGCAGTAAAGCTCGCAGGCGGTCGGTACTATCATCGAGTAGACCTTGACCTTCGTTCCGGCTTCGTCCTTCATCTGGTTGAGCTCGTTTGCGTAAAACTCAAGGCAGCCCGTTCCGAGCGTCATTGTGTAAGTTTCCATGCCGCGCTTTTTACCGTCCTGCTCGACCACGATGATGCTGCCCGATTCGTAGCAAGGCGCGTCCTCCTTGTCGTAGTCCTTGTGCTCGCCGATATCGGGCTCCTCTGCCGGCTGCTCCGGCTTTGCCGTGTCAGCGGTAGCGACGGGCGCGGACGCCTCGCTTCCTGTCTGCGTATCCTTCTGGCACGCCGACGCGCACAGCGCGACCGTCAGCGCGGCTATACATATTATGGTATTTTTGATATGCTTTTTCATATACACATTCTCCTGTACAGATGTTTATCAAA
>OMPZ01000038.1 GCA_900313125.1 uncultured Eubacteriales bacterium
AGTTTTTGCTTTATCTGACATCAGATCATCCCTTTCGATAATGTTTTATTACTTTGGTAAATAATCTGTAATAATTAAGTATTTCTTACAAGGACACCTTGCGGGGGCTTTCCGGTCGCAGTCTCCGCTGCCGCGTCGGTCGGTGCTGTTGCCTGCGGCAACGTCTGCCACCGGCAGACCGCACCCCTGCACCCCTTCGGATCACAAAAAATAAGTTTTTTCTTATGTTGTTGATAGTTCATATATAACCACAAGCAGCAGGCGAAATGCCTGCTGCTTTTTATTATGCCGATTCAGCGTATTTTTACGCGTATCTCTTTGCCGCATTTCGGGCAAACGACTGTGTGCTCGCCCTTTTTTCTCTTCACACGCAGATACGAGCTGCAATTTTTGCATTTGTAGTATTTGTGCGTCTTGCGCTCCTTTATGCGTCTGTATGAGATCTTGAAAAATTCGGCTGCATTATTCCTCAGCTCAAGGTATTTTCTCGTCTCTGCCGCGCGCTTTACGTCGTTCGTCGAGAAGATGCGCAAAAGCGCGAAAAGCGGCAGCAGCAGCGATGCAATCGCAACTATCCGGCTGCGTATGAAGCCGTTCAAAAATCCGACGATGAACCACACGATAAGGCAGTCGCGGCTGAGCGAATCTACGCCGTGTCTGCCCTCCATGAGCTTATCGTACTTCGCCTTGAGCATGGTGTATTTTTCGATAAAATTCTGCAAAACAGCACCCCTGTCACACTATGTTGGTTATCGCTTGTCCATAGGGATATACTCGCGCTCCTCGGCTATGCTCATGTAAGCCGGTCTGATGATCTTTCCTGCGTTGATGAGCTCCTCCATGCGGTGCGCGCTCCAGCCGGAGATCCTCGCGATAGCGAACAGCGGTGTGTACAGCTCGATCGGCAGCCCGAGCATCGAATAAACAAAGCCGCTGTAGAAGTCAACGTTTGCCGAAACGCCCTTGTAGATCTTTCTCTCCTTGCCGATAACGACGGGCGCAAGCTTCCTTACGTTCTCGTAGAGCGTGTACTCCTTCATCATCTGCTTTTCCTCGGCAAGCCGCTCAACGAAGCCGCTGAACACCCTTGCACGCGGGTCGGAAATGGAATATACGGCGTGACCCATACCATAGATAAGACCCGACTTGTCGAACGCCTCCTTGTGGAGTATCTTTTCGAGGTAAGCCGTTACCTCGTCCTCGTCCGCCCAGTCCTTGACGTTCTGCTTTATCTCCTCGAACATTCCGCAGACCTTTACGTTCGCGCCGCCGTGCTTCGGACCCTTGAGCGAGCAGAGCGCCGCCGCGATAGCGGAATATGTGTCGGTGCCGGAGCTTGTTACAACGCGCGTTGTGAAGGTCGAGTTGTTGCCGCCGCCGTGCTCCGCGTGTAAAACGAGCGCGATATTGAGCACCTTCGCTTCAAGCTCGGTGTACTTTCTGTCGGGGCGCAGCATCATGAGAATATTTTCAGCCGTAGACTTCGCCGGGTTCGGGTTGTGAACGAACAGGCTGTGCTTCTTCGCGTAGTTGTACGCGTGGTAAGCGTATACCGATATCATCGGGAACTCCGCGATAAGCTGCAGCGACTGGCGCATAACGTTCTCGATGGAAATGTCGTTCGCCATGTTGTCGTAGGAGTGCAGCGTGAGCACGCTCTTTGCGAGCGCGTTCATCATATCGGAGTTCGGCGCCTTCATGATAACGTCGCGCACGAACGTGTCGGGCAGCGCCCTGTACGTCGCGAGGAGCACCTTGAACTCGTCCAGCTCGTCCTTCGTCGGGAGCTGACCGAAAAGCAGAAGGTACGTTACCTCTTCAAAACCGAAGTTTGAGTCCTGCGGAAAGCCCGCGATGATGTCCTCAACGTTGTAGCCTCTGTAAAAGAGCTTGCCGTCACATGGCACGACCTTGCCGTCAACTACCTTATTTTGTCTGATCTCCGAGATCTCGGTGAGTCCCGTCAGCACGCCCTTACCGTCGAGGTCGCGCAGACCCCTCTTTACGTCGTACTTATAGTAGAGCGCAGGGTCAAAGTTCGTATTCGCCACGCACCTGTCGGCATACTTTTTGATGTCGGGCAGCGTGTGGAGAAAATTCTTCTCGATAAATCTGATCCCGTCTGCCATGTTTAACACTTCCTTTTATATAAGATATCACTTTTAGCTGTTAAATCGATACATTTATCATTATACTTCAAAACGCACGATAAATCAATAGAATTTTTGTGAATTTCTGCGTATGGCGGTTAAATGTTACACAATTGTGTAGTAAAACTCGCCGTATTACGGCTGATCCTGCTCCTTAGCGATATCGGCGAACGTAAATCTGATGACCTTCGACACGTCGCCCGGGGCGACCTCGACCTGATAGCCGATCTTTCCGGCGCTGAAGCAGATAGTCTCCTTGTCCTTCGCGGAGATATCGAACGTCGTTTTGAAGAATTTTTTCATGCCGATAGGCGAACAGCCGCCGTGTATATAGCCCGTGAGCGGCAAAAGCTCGCGGCTTTTTATCATCTCGATCGACTTTTCGCCGACTGCTTTGGCGGCTTTTTTGAGATCGAGCTCGCCTGCGACCGGCACGACGAAAACGTAGTTCGCGCCGCTTTTGCCAACGGTGACGAGCGTTTTGAACACGCAGGCGGCGTCCTTACCGAGAGCCTGCGCCACCTCCTCGCCGACGGTGGTCGTATTTTCGCCGAGACAATGCGGCGTGTACTTCACCTTTTTCTGGTCAAGCACGCGCATGACGTTTGTTTTTTCCATGAATACCAGCTCCGTTATACTGATACTAAAATTCAATAAATCACTTTGATTCTTTCAATGAATATTAGTATGAAATATTATTTTTTCAAAAGCGTTAAATTGCCTTCGCCGTCGATCTCGACGAAGTCGCCTTTTTTCAGCTCGAACGGGATCTCCGCTTTTTCGATCGCGAAGAATTTCTTTTCCTTGTCGATGAATATTACCATTGTGCCGTCGAAACGGTCTACCTTTAACTTTTTCATTGTGTATTTCTCCTGTTTATTTTTTCGATCTCGGCGGCAAGCTGCTCCTTCGTGCATATCATTTTCAATGCCGCCAACAGCGCGTTTGCCGTCATGTACTGCGGAAAGCCGAGCTTTTTGAGCAGCTCGCTGCGAAGAGCGGCGCTGTTTTCTCTGCCGGAAAGCCCCAGTTCGAACATATCCGCCTTCGTTATCTCGTTTTCCTTCGGTGCGTCCTCGCCGCAGACTGTCGCGCCGCTTTTGAGCACGGCGTTTACGATGATCTCGTCGGTCATGCCCTCAACTCCAAGCAGGCCCTGCTTTGACGGCTCGCTTTTGCGCCGCTCCTTGCCGTGTATCTCGGGCACATACGCCTGCTTGACGCTGCCGCTTTCGGCTGCGCCCTTGAGGTGGTTCCTGATGACGAGCCCCGCGCCGTCGCTGTCGGTGAGCAGGATAACACCCCTTGCGCGCGCAAGCTCGCGGATAACGGCGCGCTTCTCCTTGTCGCGGAACACGCGAAAGCCGCCCGTCTCTATCACCGCCGTGTCAAACAGCGCCGCCACGCGCATTTTGTCGTATTTGCCCTCGACTATGATGGCTTCCTTTATCTTTATCATCTTCGTCTGTCCTCGCTTGCGATGATGAGCAGCTTTTCGATCAAAAGCTCAAGCAGCAGCCGCTTCGAGGTGCGCGTGCTTTTCATCGCCATGTCGGTCTCGGCGATAGCGTTGATGCTTTTTCTGAGAGCCGCCGTCGTAGTCGAGCGTGAGTCGCGCTCGGCGTACCTGAGCTGAGCGTCGCTGTACTTGAACCACTTCTTCAGCTCCGTCGTGCGCGCGCCGCTTTTTATCGCGATCCTCGCGCGGTAAATGTTCACATACGACGACGCGAGCACAGAAACGATCATCAGCTCCTCCTCGCGGTTGTAAAGCAGCCTGTCGAGCACGCGGAACGCCTCCGCGCCGCGGCGGTTTATCACGGCGTTTGACAGATCAAACACCCTCGACTCAAGGTCGCGCGTCACAAGCCCTTCGATCGCGTCGCGCGTTATCTCGCCGCCCTCGCCGGTAAAGGCGCAGAGCTTTTCAAGCTCCGATCTCAGGCGGTTGAGGTCTGTGCCGCAGTATTCGACTATCAGATCGGCGTTTTGCGGTGAAAGCACCACGCTGCGCTTGCTCGCCCACGAGATTATCTTCGTCTTGACCGACGACGCCGTAAGCTTTTTGAACTCGACGACAGTTCCCCTTTTCACGGCGATGTTTTTGAGCTTCGTGTCGCGAGCCTTGCCGGAGCTTTCCTTGCCGTCGTCAGTTTTCGTCGGGAAGGTGAGTATCATCACCGTGTCGCCCGCTACCTTGTCAACGATGTCGAGTATTTTACTGCACTCGTCGGAGCTGAAATTTGAAAAGTCGATATCCTTCACGACCACTACGTTGTGGTCTGAGGTGAACGGCACCATTTGCGCCGCCGCTTCAAACTCGTTCACGCTGAACGCGTCTGTGAAAACGTGGTAGTTGAAATCATCGGGCTGCTTGCCCGCCGTCTTTTCAACGAGCAGCTTTGTGTAATGCGCCACGAGCATTTTTTCGTCGCCATAGAGGTAATACAGCGTGCCGAAGTCGCCGCGGCTGATTATTTTTTTGAGGTCCGATTCCGTTACGTTAGGCATTGCTTCACCGCCTTATTTGTTTCTTATATGAATGCTGCCGTCGGGGCGGAAGGTCATTTCGACGCTGCCCGTACCGCTCGGCGCGCATATTATTCTGCTATCGAAATATTGCTTGCTGTCGTTTGACATTATTATCATCGTGTCGGCACAAAGCTCGTCAAAGTGTGCGCCGCTCGAAAGGACAGCCGCGTCTGCGCCGCGAAATCTCTCCGGCAGCTCGCCGCCGTCGTCCGGGCAGAGAAGTATCTCGTTTCCGTAGATCGTGAGGTACTCGCAAAACGTGCCGCCCGTGGAGGAGGACTCTATCTCGCAGCCTTCTCCGAGGTGTATCCTGCCGTCTGAGACGAGCCTAACCTCGCCGCCGCAGTATTCGTACCACGAGTAATATTTTTCTCGCCGCGCGCTGTCCGAAATCACGGCGCGCTCGGGAGTCAGGTCGCGCAGAAGCTTGCGGACGTAGTTGTTTTGACATTCCTTCGGCGCTGTGTCGATAACGCACGACGCGCCGCTGTCAAGCTCGTTTTTCAGCAGATAGTACGACGAGGAGTCGCCCTGCGCAAAGAGAACGACGGTGCTCTCCGCGTACCTTGCAAACGCCGAAATTCCGCTGCCCGTATCGGTCACGGTGAGCGTGACGTTTTCGCCGTTAAAGAAAATATCAACGGTGACAGCGGCAAACAAAGCCGCCGCACAGACCGCCGCCGAGAAGCGGTACGCCCTCGCGCCCGCGGTGAACGCCGTCAGTACACCGAACAAAACGGCGCACAAAACCAGCCACACGACAAACAGCCGCCGATCGAGCGAAAGCCCGGCAAACGGCAGCCCTGCCATTATTTTCGAGACCGCGAGCATATATTTTGCGGCAAGCCCCGCGATCAGCATTAGCGCATTCGCCGCGGCTATCAGACCCGCCAGATGTAAAAGCGCCGCCGCCATGCCGAACGCGATAACTACAGCCGTCATCGGCGCGCACAGCAGGTTCGCCGCGATCGTGTAGGGCGAGACCGACCCTGCCGCGAGGATAAAAAACGGTATCGACCCGACAAACGCCGCCAAGGTCGTCGAAACGGCAAACACGAACGGCTCGTTTTTGAACACCTTCTCAAGCTTTTCCGAAATGCGCGGCTCCAGCGCGATTATCGCGAAAGTACACGAAAACGACCACAAAAGCCCGATATCGGACGGCGCGAACGGGTCGAGACATATTATTAAAGCGGCAGCACCGAGCGATCCTATCAGATCCGGCTTTTCGTGGATGAACTGAGAGACGGTCATCACGGCAAGCATCAGCAGCGCACGTCTGACCGACCAGCCGAACCCCGCCAGCACCGCGAACGCAAACGCGCCCGCAAGAATAAGCGAGCATGAAATGAACCGCGAGGTAACGCGCCTTGTCAGTAAGATCGACAACGCCGCCGCGACGATCGACAGATGCAGCCCCGACACCGTGATGATATGCGAAATGCCGAGTGTATTGAACCGCCGCCGCACCTCGTCGGAGATACCGTTCCTATCGCCCGTTATCACGGCGGTGCAAAGCATGGCTTCGTCGTCGGGCAGACAGGCTGAAAACGCCGAGCGCATAGCCCTGCGCAGCTTACACATAGCCGCGGCAAAGGACGGACGCTCGTTTTTCGCGACGTAAAAATGCGTTCCGTAATACGGGTACACCGCCGCCGTGAGGAAAATGCGCCTTGCATTAAGGTAGCGGTCGTAATAGCTGCCCGGCGCGCAGTCGGGACGGTACAGGTGCGCTCTCGCGCAGATAAAGTCGCCCTCGCCGCCGCTTGGCACCTCGCTCGTATAGACGTAAATATTTTCGCGGCAGCTTTCGCCGTTTATCATCGACGTTCTGACGGTAAAGCTCGTCGTTTTGCCCTCGGTATACGGTTCAGAGGTGACAACGCCCGACAGCACCACCGTTTTGTCGGCGAACTCGTTTATCACGGGCTGCCTGACCGACAGCGCGGCGAAAACGTAGTACAGCGCAGCGACCGCCGCGGCGAGGAAGAAAAGCGGCGCGCCGCCCGACAGCCTTTCGAGCGTTGAGAGCGTGCGCGACCGCAAAATGTCCGGAGAATGAGAAATTATCCGCAGAGCAAAAAGCGCTGCGGATAAGACAAGACATAATGCTGCCATAAAAATGGCTTTATCCGGGAAAGCCGCCGCTGCTGCCAACGCTGAAAGAACGCCGAGACCGATACAAGCAAGCGGCCGTTTCATAAAGATCCCCCCGTACTATTGAACGATCACATTATTTCGGGAAAACCGGGAGCTTCTCGAGGAAAATGATATCGTCTCTGTCGGCTGCTTCGCCCTCTGCGAGCACAGCCGCCTTGCCTACGATGATGCCGCCTGCGCGGTCAACGAGCTTTTCGAGCGCCTCGAGCGACGCGCCCGTACTGATAACATCGTCAACGATGAGCACGCGCTTGCCCTTGAGTCTGTTGGCTCTGCTCTCGGCTAAACAAAGCTTCTGAACAGCCTTTGTCGTTATCGACTGCACCTCGCAGAAAATCGGGTTATCGTCATAGACCTTGACCGATTTTCTTGCGATCTCGTAATCACCGCAGCCGATACGCGCCATTTCATAGCAAAGCGGGATACCCTTAGCCTCCGCCGTAACTACGATATCGTGCTCGGGGCATTTTTTGATAAGCTCAGCAGCGGCAGCCGTTGTTATCTCGACGTCGCCGAACATAACGAACGCCGCAATATCGAGGTGTTCGCTCACCTCGCACAAAGGCAGCTCACGCTCAAGGCCTGCTATTTTCATTTTATAACTTTCCATTTTGACATTACTTCCTTAATTCGCTGTAGTTTTCTGATGAGTTTGCGTTTGAGCGGCTTTCAGATGATCTTTTCGCCGAGCGTTTTGCCGCCGAGAAGATGGAAATGCAGGTGCTTGACTGTCTGACCTGCGTCCTCGCCGCAGTTATTGATGATCCTGAACCCGTTATCGAGACCGAGATTTTTGGCGATCTCCTTCGCTGCGAGGAAAACTCTGCCGACAAGCTCCGCGTCCTCCTGCTCGAGGTCGAACGCGCTCGCGATATGCTTTTTCGGCACGATAAGCACATGAACGGGCGTTTGCGGGTTAAGGTCGTTGAAAGCAACGACGTACTCGTCCTCATAGACCTTTGTTGAAGGGATATTGCCCTTTATTATCTCACAAAATACACAATCCATAATTTGTATCTCCTTAAAATAACCAACTGCCGCCGCGCGGCTCTATATACGGTATAATTTTACCATATTCTCACCCAATTGTCAAAACTTTATTTCGATTGCGCGTTTTTACTTTGTCTAAGGCACAACTCTCGTCCCGCGCGGCTCGGCGCGTCCAACGCGCCTACCTTGTTTAGGCGCGGACTATATATAAAACACATGGCAGCTTAGTTTAGTTTTAAACCTGCCTTATTTTATTTCCATGACCCGCTTCGTTCCGACCTGACATAATTTTTGACAGAGAGAAATCTATAGTTCACAACAACACAGCACACACGAAAGCAAAATAGAGCGATGAAGTTGTCGGGGGTGATTCTTAAGAGGGGGTGGCTGCGACCGAAAACCCAATTTGAACGAGCCTTCGCAGCCACCCCCTCTTAAGCGGTTTTTGCCTACTTTTGGACGCCCAAAAGTAGGTCGCCCAGCGGCGACAGAGCGTCAAAAAGTAAAAAAACTCACCAACATAAATTCCAAAAGAAAACTATCGGTCTAAACCAAACAGAGAGTAAAAAATGTCTGTCGGTGCTTCGGCTGCGCCAAGGTCTCCCCCGGAGACCCGCACCGGCACGTCCAACGCGCCTACATTGTTTAGGCGCGGGCGTCCAAGCGGGTAGCTGTGATCGTCGTGTTTTCATCTGTTCCGTCGGTGAGGACGGCTATCGTGCCGGAAACGTCGGTGCGGTAGATCTCGCAGCCGCAGTCCATCAGGCGGCGTATCGTCTCGCCCGCGGGGAGGTATTCGCTTTCCTCCACCGATATCACCGCGTATTTCGGCGAGACCGCAGTCAAAAACTCCTCGCTCGACGAGCCTGCGCTGCCGTGGTGCGCGACGTACAGCAGATCGGCGCTGATATCCGCGCCGCCCGACAGAATGTCCCGTTCGGCACGGCTCGTGATATCGCCCGTGAACAGCGCGGAAAATTCCCCGCAGCAAAGCCGCAGAACGACCGAGTTGTCGTTTGACGCCTTGTAGACCTTCGCCGGGGAGATCACCTCGAGCGACGCGCCGCCGATCGCGATCTTTTCGCCCGCGATCGCGTATCCTATCGGTATCCCCTGCCGCTCAAGCACGCCCGACAGCTCGCCGTACAAGTCGCTTTCGCAAGTTTTGCTGTATTCGCAGGTGAGAAAGCGCTCGATCCCGACCTTTTCGGCGACCTCGGGAAAGCTGCCAATGTGGTCGCTGTCGGGGTGTGTCAGCACGGCAAGCTCAAGGGCGTCGATGCCGAGATAGTCAAACGTCTGCATAATGTCGAACTGCGCCTTTTCACGTCCGCAGTCGATCAGCGCGTCTCGTTCGCCGTGAATTATCGCGCAGCCCGCGCTGCCGCAGTCGGGGAAATACACCGAAAGCGGGTATCTCTCCGACGCGGAGTACACCGACTCAAGCCCGGTCATTGTGAACAGCGAGCGCACCGCGCCCGGCGCGAAAATGCTCAAAGCCGCCGCAGCAGCAAAAGCTGTCACGGCGGCGATCTCTTTGAATTTACGTTTCTTGAAAGCGGAGTTCTCCGATGTTTTGGCAATGTTGTTCGTTGCTTTTGAATTATCAGCCTTCCGCAGCACCCGAGATCTTCCTTTCTATATATTCCTGCTGAGTTATCAGCACCTTGCGCGACTTGCTGCCCTCGTGCGGCCCGACGATACCCATCTGTTCCATCGTGTCGATAAGTCGTCCGGCGCGCGCGTAGCCTACGCGCAGCTTTCTCTGCAATAGCGACGTAGACGCCTGCCCAAGCTCGACGACAGCCTTGATCGCGTCCTCAAGCATCTGGTCGGAATCGTCGATATCATCTGCGTCCGGCTCCTTCGCGCCGCCGCCCTTAACGCCGACGTTTTCGCTGATACGGTCGATCTCCTCGGAGATGTCGTTGTCGTAGTCGCTCGTTGCGTGCTCCTTGATGAAGTCGGTCACTACCTCGATGTCCTCGTCGGACGAAAATCCGCCCTGAACGCGTACGGGCTTCGGAACGCCGACAGGCATATACAGCATGTCGCCCTTACCGATGAGCTTTTCGCCGCCGCCCGTGTCGAGTATCGTTTTTGAATCGACGTAAGAAGCGACCTTCAGCGAGATACGGCTTGGGATATTCGCCTTGATAACGCCCGTGATGACGTTTACCGACGGTCTCTGCGTCGCGATGACGAGGTGCATTCCCGCTGCTCTCGCCTTCTGAGCGAGGCGGCAGATGTAGTCCTCGACCTCGCCGGGCGCCGCCATCATGAGATCGGCAAGCTCGTCTATCGCAATGATGATCTTCGGCATTTTCTTTTTTGCCTTCGGCGGAACAAATTCGCCGTTGACGACCTCTCCCTCGCCCTGCTCTTCAAGCTCCTCGGGCGTCATTGTGGCGAGGTTTTTCTCGACCATCCTGTTGTAGCTGTCAATATCCTTCACGTTGTAGAGAGACAGCTCCTTGTAGCGATCCTCCATTTCGGTGACAGCCCAGCCGAGCGCGCCTGCCGCCTTCTTGACGTCGGACACAACTGGCACGAGCAGATGCGGAATGCCCTTGTACTTTGAAAATTCAACGAGCTTCGGGTCAATGAGTATCATCTTCACCTCGTCGGGAGTGGCGCGGAAAAGAATGCTCATGAGAATGGAGTTCACGCAGACCGATTTACCCGAGCCGGTCGTTCCGGCGATGAGCAGGTGCGGCATTTTTGCGAGATCCATCATGACGATCTTTCCTGCAACGTCCTTACCGATGACGCATTCGAGCTTTTTGTTTTTCCTGTTCTTGTTGAACTCGGCGGATTCAAGCAGCTCGCGCATCGTGACGGAGGTTATCGTTTTGTTCGGTATCTCGACGCCGATAGCCGGCTTGCCCGGGATAGGCGCTTCCATACGCACGCCGCCCTCCGCTGCGAGGTTGAGCGCGATATCGTCCGACAGCCCCGTGATCTTCGAGATCTTCACGCCGGGCGCAGGCTGTATCTCGTATCTTGTGACGGACGGTCCGCGGCAATAGCCGACGATCTTCGCGCCGACGGAGAAGCTTTCGAGCGTCTCGATCAGCTTGCGCGCGTTTTCTTTAAGCTCGCGCTCGTAGCTCACGTTTGCCGACTTGCCCTCGGTGAGCAGCTCCGTCGGCGGATAAATATACGACTTCTTGTTTCTCTTTTTGTCGGCGGACTTCTTCGCGGCAGGCTTCGGCTTTACTTCCTCCGCCTTCGGGAAGCTGTTCTCCTTCGAGAGCGTTATCTCCTTTGCCGCCTTCGCCGCTTCGGGGCGGTAGCCCTGCTCGACCGTATCGAGGAAGTCCTCGCCGAAAATGTCGGCAAAAAGCTCGTCGTCGTCGCTTTGCGGCTTTTTCTCCGTCAGCGGCTTTGCAGGCTCGTCTATGTCTATGTCGATGCTGTACGCCTCTTCGCGCTGCACCTGCTCCTCGTCGTCCTCCTCCGGCTCTTCGGGGAAGTAATCGTCGTCGTCGTCAAAAAGCTCCTCCGACAAGACGGGCGACTGCGGCAGCTCCTGCTCGTATTCGTCATCATACGATCCGTCGTCTCTAAGCTCGTCTATACTAAACTCGTCGTAACCGTCGTCGAAATACTCCTCGCCTTCGATCCTTTCCGCTTTGCCGCCGACAAGCTTGTCCTTTATCGTTTTGATAAGCTGCGACACCTTCCGCGAAAGCGCGTGAACCGCCTTCGTGTAGATGCTCTTGACGGGAATGTCGAGCGCGAACACGATCAGTATGAGCAGGATAAGTATTATCAGTATCTTCGCCGGGATAACGCCGAACAGCTTGATGAACGGCGCGCCTGTGATGAAGCCGAGCGCGCCGCCGCCCTTGTAGACGACGCCGTTTGTGAACGCGCCGCGGATATCGAACTCGCCGTCATAGCCGAATATGTATACGCAGGCGTTGAGCGCGACCACAAGACCCGACGCAAACGACGCGCGGAACAAAAGCCGCGGCAGCTCGCGGTCGAGCATGGTCGCTATCGCGAGAAACAAAAGCAGACACGGCCAGAATAGTGACAGCATACTGCAAACGCCGCGCACCGCGTTGTGCGCCCACAGCCAGAGCATATCTCCGGGAATGAATATCACAGCGGCGAGAACGACCGCCGCTATGAACATTATGAGCGAGCGCCGCTGCTTTATGGCAATGTCGGCGCCGTCGTTTTTCGGCTTATCGCCGCCCGAGGGCATTTTGTCCTTCGGCTCGCTCTTCTTGAGCGACGGGCGCTTCACCGTTTTTTTCTTTTCCTTCTTTTCTTCAGCCAACTTGGTTTCACTCCATTAGAATAACTGTGCATCAGCCGAACGTGAGGGGCTGACCGCTGAAAATGTTGTTGCCGGACTTAAGCTCGATAATGCCGATCACTACGATCGCGATGCCGACTACAGCCGTGTAAACTACGAAAACGCCCGTTCTGTCCTTTTCGAGCATCCATTTGAAAAGCATGATCGCGAAGAAGCCCACTATCATAGCGGCGATCATGCCGGCTACCATTGCGCCTGTGCTGAGCTGGAGAGTGTCCTGCGTTCCCTGCGCCTTGAACGCATCTATCGACTCAAGAAGCGCCGCCGCGATTATCGACGGGATACCGAGCACGAACGCGTAGTCGAGCGATACCTGCTTGCTGAGCCCTCTCAGTTCGCCCATTGCAAGCGTTGAGCCCGAGCGCGAAAGTCCGGGGAAAACAGCCGCAAGACACTGAGCCAGACCGATAAACACGGCATCGACCGTTTTCATGCGGCGTCTGCCGGGAGTTTCGCTGTTTGAGCGCGCCGCGTATTTTTTCGCAGTATTCTCCATCGCCTTAACGCCGACCCAGAGCAAAAGCGAGGTCGCGAGCAGCGCAAAGCCCGTGATGATGAAGTAGCCCGTGTTGCCCTGCCAGATCTCGGCGAGGTCTTTGGCGTTGAGTCCGCCCGCGCCCGGTATCGGCACGAAAAGCAGGAACAGCGGCACAAGACCAAGCACGATCATGACGAGCAGATTGGTGTCGCCGCTCATTTTGCTCCAACGGAATTTTCCGGTAAAAACGTCCTTGATAAGCGCGAAAAACGCCTTGATGAGCCGCAGTATCAGCTTGTGGTAAACGACGCACACGCTGACGAGCGTACCGACGTGCAGCATTACGTTGAAGAAGAGGTTGCCCTCCATGTCAACGCCCATGATGTGCTGGAAAATGGTAAGGTGACCGCTGCTGCTGACCGGCAGAAATTCGGTCAGACCCTGTACGATGCCAAGTATGATTGCTTCAAGAATATTCATAGTATGTAACCCCTTTTTGAATATTGTCAGATGAAGTAGTGAAGCTCCTCTGTGAGACTGCGCCGCATGACAGATACACACGGCGCGGTCTCGAATTTTTAAGATGCGCTCTTTTGGGCTTTTATCATTTCCCTGAGCTTTTCGAGAGCAAGGCTGAGATTCCCCACGCTGTCGATAAGACCTGCGCGGACAGCTTCTTTGCCTTCGAGCACGGTGCCCACGTCCATTGCAAGCTCGCCCGTCGTCATGACGAGGTCGTTGTACCGCTCGGCGGATATCATCGAATTATCCGCGACGAAATTGTTGATACGCTGCTGCATTTTTCTGAAATACTCGAACGACTGCCGCGCGCCCAGCGTCATGCCGGTCGAACGCACGGGGTGGACGGTCATAGACGCGCTCGGCGCGATGAACGAATACTTGGCCGCGACCGCGAGCGGAACGCCGATCGAGTGACCGCCGCCCAGCACGAGCGACACCACGGGCTTTTTCATGCCCGCCATCAGCTCGGCTATGGCAAGCCCGGCTTCGAT
>OMPZ01000005.1 GCA_900313125.1 uncultured Eubacteriales bacterium
AATTATTTATACTGATACAACTGGCAGCTTATCATTCCGTTGTAGAGCTTGCGGCGTTTGTCGGCGCGGCGGCCGAAGCAGCGTTCAAAATCGTCGTCGGGGCAGATCACATTGTAGCTCCAGCCCTCTCGTTTGACAAATCTCTCGCCCATTGCGTGGTAAAGCTCCTCGGCCTGTTTTACATCGAGCAGTCTTTCGCCGTAAGGCGGGTTGCATATCACGGTGGCGCGCTCGATATCCTCGGAGAAGTCTCTGAGGTCTCTGTTATAAAATGAAACGTAATCACTAACGCCCGCCTTCTCGGCGTTTTCACGGGCGACCTTTAATGCCTGCTCGTCGATATCGTACCCTATCCCGCGAAAAGCGGCGTCGCGGCGTATTTCTCCGCGCGCGGTACTGCGTTCGTTCTCCCACACGCCTGAGGGCGCAAGCTCCCAGCTTTCCGCGGCAAAGCTTCTGTTCAGCCCCGGCGCGATGTTAAGTGCCTTGAGCGCCGACTCGATAACGATAGTTCCCGAGCCGCAGCACGGGTCGATCACGGTGTGGTCGCGGCGAACACGCGCAAGCTCGCACAGCGACGCGGCGAGAGTCTCTTTGATAGGCGCGCCGTTTGCGTTGGCGCGGTAGCCGCGCTTGTGGAGAGGTTCGCCGGAGGTGTCGAGCATTACGCAGACGTTATCCTTGAGGATAAGAAAGCGTATTTTGTACAGCGCGCCCGATTCCGGCAGCATACCCGAAACGGCGTAGTCCGATTTGAGCGACTCCGCGACGGCTTTTTTGATGATGCCCTGACAATCGGAAACGCTTTTGAGCTGAGACGACAGGCAGCTTCCCGTCACGGGGAATTTCGCGCCAAAGGGAAGGTACTCGCTCCATTTCACGGCGCGCACACCGTTGAAAAGCTCCTCAAAGCTCACCGCGTCGAATCTCGCGCAAAGCAGCAGTATCCTCTCGGCGATACGGCAGCGGATATTCGCCCTTGCAAGCATTTCGACGCCGCCCGAGAAAAACACCCTGCCGTTGTCGGCGCGCACGTTTTCCGCGCCCATGAATTTCAGCTCGTTTGAGAGCGGCTTTTCCACGCCCATAAGGCACGGCGCGGCAAAATCGTATTTTTTCATATTATCACTCCGTTGCAATGGTCTATTTCGTGCTGGATTATCTGTGCCGTAAAGCCGCTGAATTTTCTGCGCTGCTTTTTGAACGACTCGTCCTCAAACTCGACCTCGATCTCTTTGAAGCGTTCTGCTTTTCGCACGCCGTCGAGCGACAGACAGCCCTCCTCAGTTTGGAACGGCTTTGATTTTGAAACGATCTCCGGGTTGACCATTATCATATTTGAAATGCCGACGCTCACGATGATGATGCATTTTCTTTCGCCTATCATATTCGCCGCCATTCCGACGCACTCGAGCGAATGCGCGGCAAGCGTATCCTTCAGGTCGGTGATGACATTTACATCGAGCTTGGTCGCTTTCTCCGATCTTATCCCCAGCGAAAGGACATCTCTGTTTATTGGTCTTATCATATACTGCACTCCTGTCCATTTTAATTAGATATTTATATTATAACGTCATGAGTAAGAAAAGTCAAAGAATCCAAGCGAACGGGCAGTTGCCCGCGGGTGTCTACCCGCCGCGCGGCGAAAAAGTATTGCCATAACCAGACTACAAACGCGTAATTGAATAAATGCATATAATGTAGTATCGGGGCGCGGAGCGTTCCCGACAAGAGAGGTGATAAATATGGATAGTCAAAATAACAACAGCGGTCTTATTGCCATGCGTTCTTTGACGCAGGCTTTGAGGGCGCGCGATATTCTTAGTAAACACGGTATCCGTTCAACGCTTGTACGCACGCACGACCCGCACGGCGGATGCGGCTACGGTTTGAATATTCCCAAAAATAAAAGACGCGCGCAGGAGCTGATCGAGTCCGCGCTCGGGTTGGCGGTGGATCATGATCTATCTTGACAACGCAGCCACTACCTTTCCAAAGCCGCAGTCGGTGAGACGTGCGGCGTCAAACGCGGCAATGACTGCCGCGAACCCCGGGCGCAGCGGCTACGATATGGCTCTCGCCGCGTCACAGCAGATCTACAGGTGCAGAGTGAAGGCCGCCGAAATGTTCGGTGCGGATTCTCCCGACAACGTTATCTTCACGCCGGGCTGCACCTATTCCTGCAATATGGTCATAAAGGGCATTCTGGGCAGCGGAGGTCACGCCGTCGTTTCCGATATGGAGCACAACGCCGTGATGCGTCCGCTCAAAGCTCTCGAAAGCCGCGGCGTGACGTTCACGGCGGCGAGAGTATCGGAGAATAATGACGAAACGCTCGCCAATTTCCGCGACGCGCTGAAAAGCGGAACTAAGCTCGTTATCTGTACGCACGCGTCAAACGTCTGGGGCATTCGCCTGCCGGTCGAGAGAATAGCCGCGATGTGCCGTGAGTACGGTATCCCCATGATGATAGACGCGGCGCAAAGCGCGGGCGTCCTCGACATCAACGCGAAGGAAAGCGGCTTAGACTTCGTGTGCATGGCAGGTCACAAGGGGCTGTACGGACCTATGGGCACCGGCATTCTCATCGCGCAAAAGCCCGAGCTGCTTTCTACTATAATAGAGGGCGGCACGGGCAGCTCGTCAATGTCGCTCGCCATGCCGGAGCTCCCGCCGGACAGATTTGAAAGCGGCACGCCGAACTTCACAGGCATTGCCGCGCTCTCGGCAGGGCTTGACTTCGTAAAGCGCATCGGCACCGCAAGGATACACGAGCACGAGATAAAGCTGCTGACCGCTCTCTACGACAGGCTGGAGAAAAACAGCAGCGTAACGCTCTACACGAGCCGCCCCGACCTTCGGAGCAGCACGGGCGTTCTGTCGTTCAACGTCAAAAACCACGACAGCGAAGAGGTAGCCGCGTACCTCAACAGAAGAGCCGGCATCGCCGTTCGAGCAGGGCTTCACTGCGCGCCTATGGCACACGCTCATTTCGGCACTCAAAGCGGCGGCGCTGTGCGCGCGGCGCCGTCGTATTTCACAACGTCCGCGGAAATTTCCGCACTTTCAAGAGCGATCGGCGATCTGACCGCCGGAAGGTAACAAAAAGCCCTGCACTCGGCGAAAAACCGTGTGCAGGGCTTTTATTCATTTTAATAATTTCAAGAATTATAGTAAACGTCATTAACTATTATACTTTGTCATTTCAAAAGCCGATCGCGGGGGCTTTCCGGTCGGGTCTCCGCTGCCGCGTCGGTCGGTGCTGTTGCCTGTGGCAACGTCTGCGTTTAGCAGACCGCACCCC
>OMPZ01000251.1 GCA_900313125.1 uncultured Eubacteriales bacterium
TGTTTACAAAGTTGTAACTGTTGATAAACTTCGACAACTCTTGACATGTGGAAAACTATGTGAATTGTTAGGAAAAGAATATAACGGAAAGTTATATTTGCTGTGTCAAGACGAAATTAAAATTTAATTTTTTTCGTCGTTTTATTGTAAATTTTTAACTGTTTATGTCGTAAAAGAAACGAAATTACAAAATTGAATGAAAGTTTACAAAACGGTAACCTTTACTTTTGACAACTGTAACAGGTAGCGGCGTCCGGGCGGGCGCGGGACGAGAGTTGTGCCTTAAACAAACCACAACCGCGTAATCGCCCGCGGGCGCCCGCCCGCCGTTGACACAGAACTTGTCTGCACCGCAGTTTTTTGTTATAATATAAACATAACAAAAACCATAAAAGTGTATGAGGGCGATCGTTTGAGCAGGACTGATAAAAACACCGGGACAAGCATATTTGAAAATAAACGCTGGGCGATGCTGCTTGCCGCGTCGACCTCCGTCGTGTGGGCGTTCGCGTTTCCGCTGATAAAGCTCGGCATCAGCGCGTTCTCCATCGCCCCGGACGATACGGGCGCGAAAACGCTCTTTGCGGGCGTGCGTTTCTTCTCGGCGGGCGTTATCGTGCTGATATTTTCCCTCGCCGTAAAAAAACGCACCATCAGTAAAAGCAAAAGCGCGCTGTCGCTTGCGCTGCTGCTCGGGCTTGTAAATACCGCGCTGCATTATTTCTGCTATTATATCGGGCTGTCGAATCAGAGCGGCTCGCGCAGCGCCGTGATAGATTCACTTTCCAGCTTTCTGCTTATCCTCGCGGCGTGCGCCGTGTTTGACGGCGAGCAGCTCACTATGCGGAAAATTGCCGGGTGTGCGCTCGGCTTCTGCGGTATCCTACTCGTCAACGCGGGCGGCGCTATGGCGTCGCAGTTCTCGTTTGCAGGCGACGGAATGCTGATCCTTAGCGCCGTTTTCTCCGCCGCCGGAGGTATCCTCACGAGGATAGTCACCTCGCGTATCGACGCGTCGACCGCTACGGGCATAAGTCTCGGCTTTGGCGGACTTCTGCTCATCACCGCAGGCGCGGCGATGGGCGGCAGACTTAGCGCGCCGTCGGCGTTCGGCGTGTTTATCCTGTGCTGCCTTATCGGCATTTCGACGTATGGCTTTTCCGTTTACAACAAGCTGATAAGCTGCAATCCCGTCGGCGAGATCGCGATATTCAATTCGCTCATACCGATCCTCGGCGTGACGTTTTCGTGCCTGCTGCTCGGCGAGCCGTTCAGAATACAGTACGCTGCGGCAGGCGTGCTCGTCGCCGCAGGCATTTTTGTGATAAATCATAAAGGACGTGTTTCAAAATGAAAAAAACAGTTTTGCTGTACAACTTCAGCGCCGAGCGTTTAAAAGCCGTCAGACGCGCTCTGACGCCGCTCGGCTGTTCGGTGAGGTGCGTATCAAAAAAAGAGTTTTCGCAGCCTGTAGGGGCTCTGGCGGGGCTTTCCGACGTATCCTGCGCCGCGGACAAAAAAATAACGCCGGAGAATGACTTCTCCGACGAAATGCTCGTTATCTGCGGTTTTTCGGGCGACGGTATCGACGTATTCTTAAACGCGCTGAAATACGGCGGCGTAGGACGCATTGCGCTCAAAGCCGTACTGACCGAGCACAACGCATCATGGAGCGGCAGCGAGCTTCACCGCGAACTAAAATCCGAGCACGATTTTTTCAATTCGCGGTTTTAAGTTGTCTAAGGCACAGCTCTTGTTCCGCGATTTAAGCAAAGCAGGCTTGCCGGGCAAGCCGAGCCGCGCGGAACTGAAGTAGTGTCACAAACGAACTACAACCGCGTATTTGCCTGCGCCCGCTTGGGCGCTATTTTATCAGCCCCGACAGCGTCATCATGACGGGGATCGTGATTATCGACGAAAACGTGCCCAGCAGCACGAGGTTCGCCGCCATGTCCTGACCCGCGCCGATCATTTCGGAGTAATTGAGCACAACGCTTGCGATGGGGCAGCAGCAGATTATGTAGAACGTCATCTTCATGTCGGTCTCGATCGGCAAAAAGAACACCACGAGCAGCCCAAAAAGCGGCATGACGAGCTGCTTTAGAAACAGCACGAGGTAATTGAGACGGCTCTTCACGATCTTTTTGAGCGGCACGCACGCAAGGCGCATACCCATGATGAGCATACACAGCGGCGTTGTCATTTTCGCCAGCAGGAACACGGCGTCGCCGAAAACGTTGCCGCCGATATATGTGTGCGTGAAGAACAGCGGCAGCGCGATGTACAGCGCGATCATCGACGGGTTCAGGAAGAAATTCTTCGGTTTGATGTATTTCTTGTCGTTGGCGATAACGGCGGAGGCTATCGTCCAGCCGAGAAGGTTCATCGAAATGCTGTAAACGGCGGAGAAAACGACGGCGGTGGGGTAGTGGGGCAGAAGGTGCTCGAGCAGCGGCACGCCCATGAACGCGCAGTTGCCGAACGCGCCGGCGATCGTGGCGATCCTGTAGCGGACGTTATTGTATTTTTTTCGGAACAGCAGGTAGTATGTTCCGAGAAGAACGCCCTGTATCGCGACGGCGAGCACGAAGAATATCACCATGTTTATGAAAAGCGCGCGTGTGTACGTCACCTTCTGGAACGAGTACACCACAAGGCACGACTGACATATATACATCAGCACGGTGGCAAACGCCGAGATACTCGACGGCTGTATTTTCTTCGCCTTGACGAGAGCAAAGCCCGGCGCGCTGTAAAGCAGCATCACGCCGACGGTAGTTACTGTTATTAAAAGCTCCATATTATGACCTCGATGGATAGATTTCAATAATAACAAAAAGGAAAAACCGCCCCTTTTGAGGGCGGTCATTTTTCGCTTTTGGTCAAATTAGCCGGCAGCGTTGAGCTTCTTCACAAGAGCAGACTTCTTTCTTGCTGCATTGTTCTTGTGGATAAGACCCTTTGCGGCAGCCTGGTCGATCTTCTTGATAGCGACCTTTACTGCTTCCGACTTCTCTGCTGCATTGCCTTCAACTGCTACGTTTGCCTTCTTGATAGCTGTCTTAAGAGCGGACTTTGTAGCCTTGTTTCTTGCTGTCTTAGCTGCGATAACCTTAACGCGCTTCTTAGCGGATTTAATGTTCGGCACTGCAAACACCTCCTTTAATAATCTCATTCGTCTAATATAATAGCATTATTCGGAGGAAAAATCAAGAGATTTTCATAATTTATTTAGTTTGCCGTCAAATTCTGCAAGGTTTACTATGGATTCCTCTAAATTTAACAAAAAATTATACAAATTTAATGCCGTTTTTCTCGAGCTTTTCTTTGATCTCGGCGTGCTTGCCGCGGCTGAGAGGTATCTCCTCATAGCACTCCTTTAGCATGATCGAGTACGTTTTGCCGAACTCGTTGTTCTTTACATAGCGTATTTTTTTCATCGGCACGATGAACGACTGGTGACAGCGGAAAAAGCTGTGCGGCTCAAGTATCTCTTCAAGCTGCGTGAGGTTGTACTTCGCGACGAACGACTTGCCCGAGTTCGTGTGGATATAGACCTTGCGCCCCTTTTTCTCGATATAAAGTATGCTGTTGACGTCGATTATCCTGTAGCCGCCCTCGATGTTGATGCCGATCTTTTTGCTTTTCGGCTCGGGCTTTTTGTCGCTGACAAGCTCCATAACGTTGTTGCGCAGCTTTCGCTGAGCGCGCTCTATGGCACGCTTGATGCGCGCCTCATTTATCGGCTTTGTGACAAAGTCTACCGGCTCGAAGTCGTAGCAGTCGGCGGCGAAGTACGCGTGCCCGGTGCAGAAGATGATCTCGATCTTCGGGTATTTTTTCTTGACGATCGACGCGACGTTCATGCCGTTGTTGTACGGCATTTCGATATCGAGCACGAGCAGCTCGGCGTCAAGCTCGGGCAGACGCGACATAAGCTCCGGGCTGTTGTCGATGTACTCGGTGACCTCGACAGCGGGGAACTTTTTCAGTATAGCGACCGTAGCCGCGCCCGATGTGTGGTCGTCGTCAACGACGATAGTTCTGATAGGTTCGGCAGACATAAGCTCACCTCTTTCTTTATGCTGCGCCGCAGCGCGTTTGTTTACGATCCCCACAATAATAGTAACACAAATATTTCTGCTGTTAATTCCATATTAGAAAATATATTTTACAGATATTGCCGAATTTATTTTTTCTGTTGGCAAAGCATCTTCTCCCACACATAAGCGCTTTTAGCGCGGCGTTTTTATTGTTATTATTGTTATATTTGTTATTATTGTTACGATGTTGCCGCCGGTCTGCCGCCGGTCTGCCGATGGTCTGCCGTTCGTCAAAACGAAGGTGTCGATTTTCGCGGCTGCAATGGGCTTTTTCGCTTGTCGATGGTTTGTCGTTTTTTCGGGTTTTTGAAAAAAGCCACGCAGTATAGCTGAAAGCTGCCGCGCGGCGAAAAAGTAGTGCATTGCACAAACTAAAACAGCGCAATTGCCCGCGCCCGCAGGATTGAAATAATGGTGTGGGTGTGATACAATGTAGGAGACATATTTTAGAAACGGAGGCGGATATATGCTCCAGTTTACAATATCGCTGATCTTCGGTCTGACGGTCGGCGTCATCATGAGCCTTATGCTGTGGCTAAATACTCGATTTACGCTCACCGAGTTCGTCGCGATCGTGGGCTTTGTGTTCATCGGCTGTACCGTGTGGACGTTCACCGACGGCCGCTTCGCCGACCTGACGCTCATCGCCCTGCTGATCGTCTGGACGCTTTTCAGAATGCTCTTCGACCGAAAGCGTACATTCGAGAAGCTGCTCACCTTCGCGATGAGTACCGCGCTCGTGCTCAACTATTACATCTATCTCCAGTTTATCGGACTGCGCGCAGAGGGCGCGAGCGTTTCGCAGCTGATCTATATGCTCGTGTATCTCGTCATAATTGCGGCGGCGTTCCTCGTCGTCGTTATTCAGAAGGTCTCGTTTTTCAGCAACTCGTGGGAGCGCGATTTCTTCGCCCACGAGGACAAGCGAATGAAGCGCAACAGAACGATGATCTTCTCGTTCCTCATGGTACTGACCGTCGTTATCGTCGGCGGCATCTATATGTCAACGAGCTTTGTGCGTACAGCAAGCAATGCTATGTTCTACATCGGCTTTGAGTTTTTCTTCTCGCTGGTGTACATTTTTATCAGCTTCATCATGCTGAAGATGCTTGTCGAGTATTACATTCTTTCGGATATTTCTTCTCAGGAAAAGCAGCACCAAAAGGAGCTGCGGTCGTTCATTAAAATGATAAGAGCGCAGCGGCACGATTTCAATCTGCACCTTCACGCCGTGAACGGTCTGCTTGAAGCGCAGAAGTACGAAGAGTGCCGGAATTATGTGGCAAAAATGGTTTCGGAGACGGAGTACGTCAACGAGGTGCTGCCGCTTCACGACACGAGCATCAGCGCGATGCTGTACGCCTACCGCTCCGACGCGGAGAACAACGGCATAAAGATGAGGTTTGAGATCACGACGAATCTTCGCGGTCTTGCGCCCGAGGGCTACGAGATAAACAGGATACTCGGAAATCTTCTGCAAAACGCGATCGACGCGCTGACCGAACAGACCGACCGCGAGTACGGCATTGTTGTGAAAATGTACGACAACTCCGATTCCGCTGTCATTGACATTTCAAATAAATATTTCGGCGACGCGGAGGAGCTTTCGCATTTCTTTGAGGACAGCTATTCCGGCAAGAAGAACCACGAGGGTCTGGGTTTAAGCACCGTTCAGCGGCTTGCCGAATCGTACAAGGGCGTGGCTTACGTCGAGCTTGACGAGGACATCATACACTTTATAGTGCGCCTTCCGAAGAAAAACAGAAAGTAGCACAGGCGAAAATGCCTGATTTTTCCTGCGCTGATACCGATATTTTGGAACTGTTTTCAGGGCGAGACCAAATAGACACGAAGAAAGACCAAACAGACAAAAGCCCTTGAAAAAACATTTGAAAAGGTTTATCATATAATCACGGTGATTGATTGCACACCGATCTACACTAAACGAGCCGGGGCGAATTGATTGCGCGCTCGCGGCGTAACGAAGATAATACCTCTTTCAAAAATATGATTCCCTGAAAAATAAGGACGGTCAGCCGTCCTTATTTTTTGTTTTTTATGAAATGTCAGTTTGGGAGCTGATCCCGGTCAAAGCTGTCTGTTTGGTTAGCGTGATGTGCTAAATGTGACAAATTATTTTCACTTTTTGTTGTAAATAGACATATATGTTTTTATCCAAAGGCGATAAAATTATAATTGTTTCACAAGTGAAACACGATAGACACCCAAACGGACCAAACAGACAAAACGCCTTGAAAAAAACGGCAAGATAATGTATCATATAATCACAGCGAATGATTGCTAAGCTGTCAACGACGTATTTAAGCTTGCGGCGAATTGATTGCGCGCCGCAAAAGTAAAAAAGATAATACCTCTTTCAAGAATACGATTCCCTTAAAAGTAAGAACGGCACAGACCGTTCTTATTTTTTTGCGGCGGGCAGGCGCCCGCGGGCAATTGCGCGGTTGTAGTTTGTTTAAGGCACAGTTCCAGTCCCGTGCGGCTCGGCGCATTCAATGCGCCTACTTTGTTTAAGGCGCGGAATAGTTTTTGTTTTAACGAAAAAGTTTGGCGCAATTTGTTGTGGAATATCCACATAAACCCCGCCGCAGATTTGACAAATATTTGTAAAAATCCGTGAAAGTTTAAAAAAACTCAAAAAAACCTTGCATTCTGCGTTCTGCCGTGATATAATATACAAGCAGTCAGGAACTGCGGACAATTAAAAAGTTGGTATTGATCGCATTGAGGGTACACCTGTTCCCATTCCGAACACAGAAGTTAAGCTCAATTACGCCGAAGATACTTGGGTGGTGACGCCCCGGGAAA
>OMPZ01000070.1 GCA_900313125.1 uncultured Eubacteriales bacterium
CAGTATTCCTGCGGCTCCTTTATGCACTCTGACGAAAAAATCTACTGCGCATCTTCGGCACAATCTCTGTGCGGTATTGCCTTAAATGAGATCTCAAATTTACAAACAATAACAATCAAATTTAACAATAAAATGTTTTGCTGTTAAGCGAAGAATATTTTTAAATCATTATAGTATAGTTTAAACCTTTTCATTGTATGCGCGGTAAGCGCGAAAAAAAGCCCTCGCATTCTCTTTATCAAAGAAAATGTGAAGGCTGTTTATTATAATGCGGAAATTGAATAATACGATATATGTATTTTTATGCTCGATAGCAAAGCCGTAGGAAGTGCCTGTGATACCCGGTAAAGTGTCATTGATAAGGATACTTTACTGCTGTTTGATCGCCGCATTAATGGTGCTTGTCTGACGGAACTAAGATCGCCTTGATCGGGAAGTTGTCGATCGTGATCCTGTCTATGCTCAGCGCCTTAAAGTTATCGGGAACGTTCCTTGTGTTATCTTCTTCGAGCGCGGTCTTTGCAAGCTCGTCCTTGATCTCGGTCAGGTCTTTCCACTTTCCGTCTCTGAACGAATAGCTTTCGCCCTTGTTTATCACGCCCTTTGCCACAGCTTCGTTATCCTTGTTCGAGTCATATCCAAAAACGTTTGTCGCGTACGGGATAACATCGGTGTAAGACGTGCTGCCGTCGTCGCCCGTATATGTCATTGTCAGGACGACAGAGTATTTCTCGCCCTTTTCGAGATAATACTCATTCTTGAGGTCGAGCTTATGAGAGCCGGCAAACCAATGTGAGCTGTCGCCCTCTTCGAGAAGCTCGCCGCTTTCCGGGCTGCCGTCGGACACGTCCTTGTAGACAGCGTAATGAACGTCGGTGTTGAACCGCTTCGTCCTGTATGTGATCTGAGTGAGGTACTCGTCCTCCTCCGCGTCAAACATATTCGCCATTTTCGTTTCGCTGTCGTGATCGGCGGCGGCGCACCAACCGACGAACAGGAGATCGTACTGGTCGTAATTAAGCTCCGTATATTTTACGGCTTCCGGCTTGTCAAATTCAAAGCTGATCGGGTCGAGCAGAGTGTGGTCGTGATACGAGATATAGAAGGTACCCTTGGTGTCAAAGCCGCCGTACTCGCCCGAGCAGTCCTTGATGATGAACGCTCCGTCTGTCGGCGGTATGCTGTCGGGGTCGCTGTTGCCCTCCTTATCGAGCCGCTCGAATTTCTCCTTCGGGAAGTTATCGTCGTAGCCCACGATCGTGATAACATGGTTTCGCTCGTCGGCGTCTGTGTATGCCGCCCAGTTCTCGTGGTTCATCTTTCCGAACACGAGAGCCGTCACGGCAACGGCGTGACCCTGTGCGATCTCAGACTTGATCGCGAGTACGCCGTCCTCGTTGAAGCGGTAATTTCCGTCGGCGTCCTTTGAAGCGGGGCAGGGGAGATAGTTGCCGTTTCTGAGAGAAGCCATTATAGGCGCGTTTCGGTACTCGGCGTTGAGCGGTATCGACCAATCGCCGCTTTGCGAGAAGTCCTCAAGATCGTCTTTGTTCAGCTTGTTTTTGTCGGTATATGCGTAGGGGTTCTCACCGTTTACCTCTGTCGATTCCTCAACAGGTCCGAAGCCCGACGAGAACACGTTCATGCCCGAAAGCAGAGCGCCGCCCATAAGGAACGCATCGTTAGGATTCCTGCTGTCAGACGCAGATGTGTCATAGCCCTCGCCGACCTGCGACGCGCGTATCCTGCCCGGAGTTACGTCGTCCTGCGTTATGCTGTGATAGACGTACCATGAAAGATATCTTTCGGAGAAGTTCACATTGTCGTTATCCTTGTACAAGCCCTCGTCGTTCGTTTCTTCCGCGGGCGTGCCGAGGTCGTTAGCGTAAAGATAAGAGCTTTCCGCGGCTGCCGCGATGCCGAACGACCAGCAGTCACCGAACGCCTGACGCTTTACGGGAGTCACATAATTCTTGCCGTTGTAGTCTCTCAGATAGACCCTTGACGGCAGGTCATCAAGGTCGATGTCGGACGACGTGTCGGTATCGGCAGGTGTGCTGTCAGCGGGCGCGCTCTCCTCGGCGGAGGAAGCATTACTGTCAGACTCGGACGGGCTTGTGTCAGGTTCGCCGCCGGAGGAACAGGCAGCGGCAGAGCATAATATCAACGCCGAAAGGATTACCGATAGTATTTTTTTCATAGTCAAGCACCTCGTTTAAGATTTTATTAATGCGGCAATTAAATAATACAGATATTTTGCATTTACTCCCTCCGTCACGACTACGTCGTGTCTCCCGAGCTTTTCGGTAAAAACAACATCAGCTCCGCGCCTTAAATAATGTAGGCGTGTTGGACACGCCGGTGCGGGTCTCCGGGGGAGACCTCGGCGCAAGCAGAGGCGCCCGAAGGAAGTGCCCTTGGGGTACACCGACCGACGCGGCAGCGGAGACCCGCGCGGGAC
>OMPZ01000060.1 GCA_900313125.1 uncultured Eubacteriales bacterium
AGTATTCCTGCGGCTCCTTTATGCACTCTGACGAAAAAATCTACTGCGCATCTTCGGCACAATCTCTGTGCGGTATTGCCTTAATATAATGATTGTACAGCTTTCCCCCACTTTTGTCAACAACTTACCGCCCAAGCGGTGCGGTCTGCCGGGGGCAGACGTTGCCGAAGGCAACAGCACCGACCGACGCGGCAGCGGAGACCCGCACCGGCACTCCCGGAGTGCCTACTTTGTTTATGGCACAGGCAATAAACTTCATTTAAATAAATTAATAAAAAATAAGTATTGTAGAATCCCGACGAAAATGGTATAATATAATAAGTATATGCAATCAAGCCGCGCGGCGGGAATTTCCGGGCAGCGCAAAAGGAGTTTTAAGAAAATGAAAATTACCGAGCTTCAAAGTGAAATACTCAGACTGAAAAAGGAGCAGGACGTGTGCATTCTCGCCCACAGCTACCAGACAAGAGAGATCACCGAGATCGCCGATTTTACGGGCGATTCCTTCGCGCTGAGCGTCAAGGCTTCAAAGGTGCCGAATAAGACCGTTATCATGTGCGGCGTTCGCTTCATGGCTGAAACGGTCAAGCTGCTGTCGCCCGAAAAGACCGTCTACCTTTCAAATCCCGTGGCAGGCTGCCCGATGGCGGAGCAAATGGATAAGGAAATGATCGCGGCTTTCAAGCAGCAGAATCCCGACTATACCGTCGTTGCGTACATCAACACCACTACCGACCTGAAAACAGTCTGCGACGTCTGTGTGACGTCCTCCTCCGCGGTGAATATCGTTAAAAAGCTCGAGAGCAAGAACATTCTCTTTATCCCCGACTGCAATCTCGGCTCGTTCGTCGCAAAGCAGGTACCTGAGAAGAACATAAAGCTCATGCAGGGCGGCTGCCCCGTTCACGCTGCCGTTCCGTATTCAGCCGTTGAAGAAGCAAAACGGCTTCACCCCGACGCGCTGCTGCTCGTCCACCCCGAGTGCGTTCCGAAGGTGACTGCCGCTGCCGATTACGTCGGCTCGACCTCCGGCATTATCGACTACGCAATGAACAGCGACGCCAAGGAGTTTATCATCGGCACGGAGATCGCTATTGCGTCGCATTTGCAGTACGAGTGCCCCGACAAGAAATTCTACACGCTCTCAAAGGAGCTTATCTGCCCGAACATGAAGTCTACAACGCTCGTTGACGTTTACAATATCCTCAAGGGGCGCGGCGGCGAGGAGATAACCCTCGACGACGAGACTATGCAGAAGGCTCGCGTCTGCATAGACAAAATGATCGAGCTGGGCTGATGTACAAGCAGCGTTTTGAAAAAACAAAGGCGTGGGTCACGGCGAATAAACACAGGCTCGCCGCCTTTACCTTCATCTATAAATATCTTCCGGCGGTCGTGTTTGCGGCGTACCCCTTGATGCTTGCGTACCTCTTCTTCACGAAGGACAGCAGGCTCCTAAAGTGCGTCGCCGTTCCGCTGTTCATGTTCGCAACGCTTTCGGCAGCGCGGTATCTGCTGAATTTTCCGCGTCCTTACGAGAAATACGATATCACGCCGATATTCCCGAAAAATACTGTCGGCAAGTCTTTCCCCAGCCGCCACACGGCGAGCGCCGCGGTGATAGCGGGCGCGTTCCTTTATGTCAGTCTGCCGCTCGGCGCGGTGTTCCTTGTGATAGCGCTGCTAATAGCGGCGTCGAGAGTCGTCGGAGGAGTTCATTTTACGCGCGACGTCGCCGCAGGCGTGCTGTACGCCTTGCTTTGCTCGGCAGTATATTTTTTATGAATAATACTGCTCTCTGATTAAAATCTTTAAGTCTTTTCGGTCTAATTTTCGCAATACTGCGTCATCGGACTTGAAATACGTCAGTATTACTGCGTCCTCTTCCTTGTCTTGCAAAAATTATCCTCGAAAATCCTTTTAAAGCTTTTAATCAGAGATCAGTATAAAATTTACACAAAAAACGCCCTCGGCTTTTTCGCCGGGGGCGCTGATCGTTTTATACTAATATTCAATTAAAACCTTTAAGAAATTAGACCGAAAAGTATTAAAGCGTTTTATTGAATTTTAGTATTAGATCAAAACGGCATAACGAGCGTTATGCAGGTGTCCTTGTATTTATCTCCGCTCTTGACCGATTCGATGACTATCCTAAGCGACGAGGTCTCAACGGGCGACGGAAAAAGTATCGACTGCAGCGACATATCGTTCGGGTCGATATCACTCGAATACGACGTACCGTCGGAAAACTCAAAACGCACTTTCGTCATTCTGCCGTTGTTGTTGAAAACGGATCTGTCACGCGTGTAGCCGTTCTTTATCTGACAGCCGCTGACGGTCTGTGTTTTCGTGTCGGAAAGCTCTATGTATTCGCCGACACCGTCGTCCAACGCTCCCTCACACCAGCACGACGCGTTGTCAAGCAGGGCGTTCATCGGGTCATAAGTGTAGCTGCCTTCGGACGAGTGCTGAGACGACGCGCGCACCGAGCTGAAAACAGGCTTTTGATAGTTCACCGCCGCGGCGCTCGTCGTGTTCGATTCGGGAATTTTCATAGCCGTCTGCTGAGACGGCAGACCCTTTGCGACAACAAGGTCGATCGTGCTGCCCGGCTTCAGCATCGTGCCGCTGCTTACCTGCTGACGAAGAACGCTGTTTTTGACATAGATGTCGTTGTCCTCGTATGTGTAGTTTACGTTGATACCGTAAGGCTCAAGAAGTGCGATAACGTCGTTGATATCCATGCCGACGTAATTGCCGACCGTGATGTAATTTGAGGTGTCGGGTCCCTTCGAGACTACGATGCCGACGGTCGTATTTTTCGCAGCCTTGCCGCTTGCCGGCGACTGCGAGATGACCTTGCCGTTTGCTGCACTGTCGCTGTATTCATACGTTGTCTGTACGTTTAAAGAACCGTCCTTGAGCTTCTTTTCGGCGTCCTCGCGCGAAAGTCCGACAACGTTCGGCACATTGACCTGCTGCACGGCGGCTGACGACGCGCTTTGCGAGGGCGTGGCTGACGACGCGGCGGCAGATGATGAGGATACCGTTCCCGACTTTGCAACATATATCGTGATCTCGGTTCCCGGCGGTACGGAACGGTCGCTTTCGGGCGACTGTTTGAACACAACGCCCTCGGCGTATTCGCCGTTTGCTTCTTCGACCACATTGCAGTCAAGCCCCGACTGCTTTACAACAGTCTCCGCCGTATCCTTCACAAAGCCCGTAAGACTTGGCACGCGTACAAGCGACGCGTCTGCGGCTGCTTCCGGCTCATTGTCCGGCTCGGAGACCTCCTCCTCGCTGCTTTGTGCGGACGACGACTCGCTCGAGCTGTCGTCGTCATCGGGCTTCGGCAGATCGATACTGCGATAAACAAGAAACGCGCCGACGATGCACACGACGATACCGAGGATCTGCAGCGTCGTAAAAAGCGCCCTCCTGTTCTTTTTCGGAGTCAGGTTTTCCCTTACAGGAGCGGCAGGAGATGCGGACTGCGCCGTTTTGTAGCCATCGCCGTAGTCTGTGTCAATGGGGATATCCACCGAAACGGGAGCGCCGACAGATGCTTCGGCATAGACCGTTTTATTCGCAGCGTCCGCATTGACGGGAGCGTATCCGCCCGGGATATTGTCGGCATACATCGTTTTGCTTGCACCCTGCGCATTTGAGGCAGCCGACGTGCCGCCGACCTCGGAGGGCTGAGTGCCGGAGATAGTTTTCGGCGGCTTGACAAGACTTACCACGTCTCCCCGCCGCGTGTCCGACTTGCTAAACGATTCCGGCTTTACAAGGCTTACGACTTTTGAGTCGGTGGTGCTTTTTTCCGAGTCGATGCGGTCACCGGCAAACACAGTACCTTCGCCGAACGCCCTGCCGCAGCGAGGGCATTTTTTTAAAATGTCATTCGTCTGAAACCCGCAGACATCGCAGTAATTCATTTCTCATCAACTCGCTTTTTTATTTCAGCATTTCAATATAAACTCAACAAAGAAAGATGATACGCCGTAGGTACGAGTGTCTCCTGCAGACTTCGGTCGCTTTTCTCCGAGAGATATTATTTGTAAATGTGGTTTTTGTTATCCTTGTCTGATATTGTTTTTTGATTGAGGAACAAAATAGCTAAACCGGCTTTTGTTAAATTTTCTACGTTGTGTGCGCTCTGTCGCCGCTGGGGTGCGGGTCTCCTGTGGAGACCTCTGCGCAAGCAGAGGCGCCCGAAGGAAGTGCCCTTGGGGTACACCGACCGACGCGGAAGCGGAGACCCTGCGAAGGCTCGTTAAGTGGGGGTTTTCAGTCGCAGGCACCCCCCTCTTAAGAATCTCCCCCCAACAACTTCATCGCTC
>OMPZ01000250.1 GCA_900313125.1 uncultured Eubacteriales bacterium
AAAAACGGCAGGTACTGCTGCTTGCAGTCGGAGTAAAGCACCTGTCTGTCACCGAACGGATGTATCTTCGCTCTTGCGAACACCACGCCCATTATAATGAAAGGAACAAGGAACGACAGCAGAAGGAATATCTTCGTGCCGCTCATCTCGTTCTCACGCGATACGGTCTTTACCGTTCTTGCGGGCTTTTTGTCCTTTTCGTTTTTCTTCTCGCCGCCGCTGCTGTCTTTTTCGGCAGTATCGGAGCTTTCCTCCGTCAGCTCGACCGCTGCTTCGGCAGCCGCCTCCTGCGTTTCGGACGGCTTAGCCGCGCTTTCCTCCGCGTCGTCAGCCTTCTCAAGCGTTACTGTCGCTTTGACCGCTTCGGGCTGAGCGTTCTTCTTCGCTGAGTTCTTTTTCTTCTTTTTCGCCAACTTTCTTTCCTCCCTATCTGCCGGAGATCGGGAAGTTCGAGATATCTCCCCGGCATTAAAACTTTATTTTTCAAAGGACGACTTCTCCGGCAGCAGCTTTTCGAGCGCCGCCTTGACCTCTTCCTTCTTTGTTTCAAAATCAGTCGTTTCAGCCGTGTCGTTTATGCACATCATGCAGTGTCTGCCCGATGGTATATCCTCCAGAAGCTGCTTGTAGTTAGACTCTTTTATATGGTAACAGTAGCCAAAGCTGTCACGTCTTACCTCAAACTCGCCCGACGCAAGCTGCCAGAACTTCATCAGCCATTGGTTGACGTTGCCGGGCTTTCTGAATTTATCGCGGCTCGTTCTGTCGAGTATCTCAGGCTCGCGCTGCCACATCTGCTCGTATGTTGTTTTCAAGAAGCTGCTTGGCAGATGCTGGTAATAGAACCCCGGGAAGTAACCCCACGGCGTAAGCAGCAGCGTTCGCATGACGTTTCTCATGCCGTTTTTGGGGCTGAGCCATTTTCCGCGATTCTTTCTGAAGGTCTCTTTCTTATTGAAATGACCGTTGATTACCGTCAGGTCTGCGCCGTTGAAAAATCCGGCGCTGTCGGGCTGGAAACAGATGCAGTCGAGCGCGAACGTATCGCACGGCAGGTCGTTTTTGAAGAAATCCTCCGCGCGCGTCGGCGCCGTTATGAACATATCGTCATTGAAAAACACAAATCTGTCGGCAAGCCCCTTTATTCTGTGGAGATTCAGCTCTATCGTATTGGCGTTGAAGGTCGGCAGATACTCCGCGGGGATATAATCCTTATGGTTGACGATGTTCAGCTTTGGGTTCGTCGTATCGAGCCACTCGGGAAGATGCCCCCACGTCACGAAATGCACCTTATTGACCCACGGCGCGAATTTTTCCACACCGCGAAACCAATACTGCAAATTGTCCCAGCTTCTGAAACGGACCTCGGTGCTGTCGCCCTCCTTGTTCGTTTCGTCGTACTTATCCTTTTCTTTGCGCCACTCCGGGTCGTTTCCGTCTACCCAGATAATAACGAAATCTATCGGCTTTTCGGGTACGCTCGTCATCATTTCACCGTCCTTGCGCCTGATGTTGATCCGACGCTGTACTTAACTAATGCCTTCGGCGACCAAGGGCGCTGCCCTTGGATCCCGCCCGCTTTTTGAAAAAAGCGGGGCAAAAACTTTAATTATAATTATATCGCGTACAGCGATCTATTTGTATCGTTCCTTTATCGCCTCGTAGTTGCGCTTACAGTTGTCCGCGTCGTAGAGCGTAAAGAAAGCCTTGTGTCTGTCGAGATACTTCTCGTCGTTTTCAAAATTATTCTTCGCGGCTTGTTCGATGTAATCAAGCAGCGAGCTTTCATCGCCGAACACGGGGCCGAAGCCGTCGCGCTCGTAGTCGTAATAGCCCTTGTGATAGTGCCGCTTTGTGTAGTCGTCGTAATCGAAGTGGAAGTACGCGAGCGGCTTTTTCATGTACGCGAAATCTATCTGCACGCTGGAATAATCCGTCACCATGAACGCCGAGCTTTTCAGAAGCTCCTGCACGTTGAAGCGGTCGTAGTCGCATATCGTCAGATACGGGTCGCCGCTTTCAAACAGGTCGATGAACCGCTGCGTATCGCGGTGAGGGCAGAACATGACGGTGCAGCCGTACTTTTCGCATATCTCGCGCAGCCTGTCGCTTTTTACGACTGAGCTCCATTTTTTGTAATACTCGCTCGACGTAAAATTCGCCCTGTCCTTTTCGGCGTTTTTGGCGAGGGCGTTAGTGCCCAGCCAGTCGCGCCATGTCGGCATTATAAGTATCTGCCGCGGCGTAACATCCGCGTCGTGGAGCTTATCAAAACGCGGCAGCCCCAAAAGCTTTACAACGCCTTCGGGGTATCCGTAATGACTGTTCACATACTCCCACTCGCGATAGGTGGAAGTAACGAACATATCCATTTTCGTATTTTCATAATATAAGAACTCGATGTCGGTGAGGATAACGCCGTGCTGGAGAAAAACTCTCTTGTTGCGCAGTATCCCGTAGACCTCAAGCAGATAGCACACGGCAAAATTCGGCTTTCCGCTTTTCTGCGAGCTGATGTTCACCTTCGCCGTGAGATACAATATCCAATGCAGAAAGCTGCCGTAGCGGACGGTCTTGCCGAGCGCCGCCACCTTCGCTCTGTCGCGGCTGTCCTTATTCACGGCGAACACGCAGTCTTGTTCGGGGTGCTCGCGGCGGATATACTCAAAAAGATGGTAGCCGTTGTCGGACGCTTCAACACCGTTGTCGCACAAAAGCCACAGATCGCGGCGAAAAAGCCTGTAAACAAGCGCTGTCGGCAAAGCCAGCAGAAAAAGCAGGATATGGAACAGATCCCACGGCTTTACACCGCTGAGCTTTTCTATAAATCTCTGCATAGAACACTCCGATCAGGACATAAATTCTTCGTAAATAGGCAGCACCTCGTCACAGCTGCCCTGCATCTTTACCTCGCCCTCATGCAGCCAGAGTATCGAGTCGCACAGCTTTTTGAGCGTGTCGGAGCTGTGAGATACGATCACAACGGTCCTGTCGGCGTTGGTGATGAGACTTCTCATCTTTTCGTAGCTCTTCTTCTTGAACTTCGCGTCGCCGACGGAAAGCACCTCGTCTATGAGCATTATCTCTGTTTCGAGGATAGCTGTGATCGAGAACGCGAGCTTTGAGTACATACCGCTCGAATAAGTTTTTACGGGGCGGTCGATGAAGTCGCCCAGCTCGGAGAACTCAATGATCTCTTCGAGCTTTTCGTCGATCTGCTCCTTGTTAAAGCCGAGGAGAAGTCCCGAAAGGTAGATGTTCTCTCTGCCGCTGAGCTTAGCCTGAAAGCCTACGCCGATAGAAAGCAGCGACACGGAATGACCGTGAAGGTCGATCGTGCCCTCATCGGGCGAAAATATGCCGGCGATCGCCTTGAGCAGCGTTGACTTGCCGCTGCCGTTTTTGCCGACGATGCCGAGGATCTGACCCTTCGGCACCTCAAAGCTGACGCCCTTGACCGCCTCGAAAAGCTCCGTTTTCTTGTACTTATACGGCGCGAGGATCGTTTTGAGCAGCGAGATCTTTTTGAACACTCTGTATCTGATCTTTACATCAGACACCGTTATCGCATTTTCTGTAATATCTGACATAATCAAATCACCTTTACATAGCTGTTTTCAAATTTATAAATGATCTTAACGCCGATGAACGACAGAACAAGACCGATGCCGAACCACGCGATCATCATGAGCCAATGCGGGTTTTCATTATAAAGCAGCACGCGGCGAAGGTCTGTTATGAGCAGCGCCATCGGGTTGAGCTTTACAAGCATACTGCCGTACGGGTCGGGAACTCTGCCGACGATATTTTTACCGATAGATTCGATAGAATAGAAGATACCCGAAAGGTAGAACCCGAGCTGGAGAATGACGGTGATGACGTTGAGAAGATCCTCGACGAAAACACCGAAGTGCATGATTATCGTGCTGAAGCCGAACGTCACTACAACGAGCACAAGCGTGATCGGGATTATCCAGACAACGCGCCATGTGATCGGTACCTTGTAGCCGATCATAGTGATGACTACTAGCAGGTTTGAGATTATCATTTTAAAGCCGTACACGCCGATCTTCTCGAATACAAACATGAATTTCGGGACGTACACCTTTGTAACTATCATTTTTTTTGCCGAAACGAGCTTGACGCTCGCCTTGACCGTTTTTGAAAAGAACGTCCATGTGTTAAGTCCGAGGAACACGAACACGGGGAAATACTGCACGCCGCTCTTGAAAACGACAACGGCGATGAACGAATAAACGAGCATATAAAGCAGCGGATCGAGGAACCACCAAAGCCAGCTCAAAAACGAATCGGCTACCTCTGATTTCAGCTCCGCCTTTGACGAAAACACTACATAGTTGAAAAATCTTTTGAAATCCTTAAAAAATCTCATTTTCAACAACCACACCCTTTTCCTTTCAAAATATACATGATACTTACCGAAAAACGAGGGCCGCCGCGAAGCTGCGCACCGCCGTATTTCATTATGTAAAGTAACTCATAAACGATTTGATTATATCATTATACGGCAAAATTTTCAATAGGCATTTTCACTTATGATAAGCGAAAATATGTTAGTATATCGTTTAATTTTTCTTTGCAAAGAATATTTTCAGCAAAAAACTCCGGCTGTCCGCTTTCCGACAGCCGGATATTCAAAACAAATTATTCCACCGTTACCGACTTTGCGAGGTTTCTCGGCTGATCGACGTCGTTGCCGCGCTGTACGGCGGTGTAGTACGCGATAAGCTGCAGCGGTACGCATACGAGCATCGGAAGAAGTATCTCCTCGAAATCGAGCACCTTCAATACGCAGTCCGCAACGTCGCCGGGTACATCGTCGCTCTCCTTGCAGATCATGATGACCTTCGCGCCTCTCGCCTTCACCTCTTTGATGTTGCTAACCGTCTTTTCATAAAGAGCCGACTGCGTAGCCACGGCGATGACCGGCATCTCCTGCGTGATGAGCGAGATCGTGCCGTGCTTCAGCTCGCCTGCCGCGTAGCTTTCCGAGTGGATATACGAGATCTCCTTGAGCTTCAGGCTGCCCTCCATGCTAAGCGCGTAGTCAAGACCGCGTCCGATGTAAAGCAGGCTGTCTGCCGTGATGAGCTGAGTCGAGATCTTCTGAGCGATCTCTGTCGTGCTCTCGATCGTGCGCTGCACCATGTCGGGCGTCTCAAGCAGCTTTGAGGTGTAGTACTTGTACTTCTCCTCGTCGATAGTGCCCTTCGCAAAGGCAAGCTCGAACGCGAAAAGGTACATCACGGCGAGCTGCACCATGTACGCCTTCGTTGACGCTACCGATATCTCGGGACCCGCGTGTGTGTAGATGAGCATATCGGCTTCGCGCGCGATAGTGCTGCCCATCGCGTTGACGATGGCGAGCGTCTGCGCGCCCTTCTGCTTTGCAAGGCGCATGGCTGCAAGGCTGTCTGCCGTTTCGCCGCTCTGCGACACGATGATGATAAGGTCGCCCTTGCCGATGATCGGGTCTCTGTAGCGGAACTCGCTGGCGATATCGACCGTAACATGAGTGCGCGCGATATTCTCCATAACGTACTTGCCCACCATGCCGGAGTGCATAGCCGTGCCGCAGGCAACTATGAAAATATTCCTGATCTTTCTGAGCGCTTCGGGAGTGATGTTGCACTCCTCAAGGTTCGGCATACCGTCCTTAACTCTCGGCGTGACAGTATTTCTGATAGCTGTGGGCTGCTCGTTGATCTCCTTTATCATGTAATGCGGATAGCCGCACTTGCCTACCGCGTCAACGTCCCAATCGGCAGTTTTCAGCGTTTTGACTACGGGCTGATAGTGCGTGTCGTAGACCTTTACGCCGTCTGCGCTCAAAACCGCGACCTCGTCGTGTTCGAGCAGATAGTAATCCTTCGTGTACTTGATGATCGCCGGAACGTCGGACGCGATGAAGTTCTCGTCCTTGCCGACGCCGATGATAAGCGGACTTTCACGCCTTACGGCAAAAACCGTGTCGGGATAATTTTCAAAAACAATGCCGAGCGCAAAGCTGCCGCGCAGATCCTGCGTCGTTCTGATGATAGCCTTGATCGGGTCGCTGATGTAGTTGTAGTAATGGTCGAGAAGCTGCGCCACTACCTCGGTGTCGGTGTCGCTCAAAAAGCGTCTGCCGTCCTTTATGAGGAACTCCTTGAGCTCCTTGTAGTTCTCGATGATGCCGTTGTGGACGAGCGTTACTCTCGCGCCGCTGTGGGGGTGCGAGTTGATATCCGACGGCTCGCCGTGAGTCGCCCAGCGCGTATGACCGATGCCGGCAACGCCCTTCGGCTTGCCCTCCTTATCCATTTTTTCGACAAGATCCTTGAGCTTGCCCTTCGATTTTGCAACGTTTATCACGCCGTCCTCAAAAACGGCGATGCCTGCCGAGTCATAGCCTCTGTATTCAAGGCGTGTGAGCGCGCTTACAAGCACGTCGGACGCGTCTCTGTGACCGACATAACCTACTATTCCGCACATATAAATGATCTCCTTTTGTCCGGCGCAAAGCAAGCATACTGCGCCGATAAATTTTTCCGTAATTATTCGTTACGGTTATTTTCGAGCTTTCTTCTTTTTCCCGGTCTTTCCGCCGGCTTTCGTTTTGGGAGCGGCGGTCTCCTTCTTTTCCGACTCGCGCTTTTCATCGGGCTTTTCGGATTTTTCTTCGTGGGACTTGGGCTTTTTCTCTGTCTCCTGCTCCTCTGCGCTGCCGCCGACATTCAGCTTGTGGTTAAACGTCGGCACGATCTGAGACAGCAGCTTGAGCGTCAGCTCGCTGTCGTTGCTCTGAGCCGCCTCTTTAAGCTCCTGCAATGCTCCGAGGAACTCGTCGGGCTCGATCTTTATCTGGTTGCCGATAAAGATCTTCTTGTTGGCGGTCTCTGTCAGCCCTTCTTCGTCAAGCAGCAGCTCTTCGTAAAGCTTCTCGCCCGGGCGCAGACCCGTGAACTTGATCTCCACGTCCTGATACGGCACCTTGCCGTACATTCTGATAAGGTTCTCCGCAAGCGTAACTATCTTGACCGGCTCGCCCATGTCGAGGACGAATATCTCGCCGCCGTGAGCCATCGAGCCTGCCTGCAGCACGAGCGACACCGCCTCCGGGATCGTCATGAAGTAGCGGAAAATATCGGGGTGCGTGACCGTCACAGCCTTGCCCGTTTCGATCTCGCGCCTAAACAGCGGGATCACAGAGCCGTTGCTGCCGAGGACGTTGCCGAAACGCGTTGTGATGAAGTCGGTTTTCGTGTAGTTCTGCGCCATGTACTGGATTATCATTTCGCAGCAGCGTTTTGTCGCGCCCATAACGTTCGTCGGGTTTACCGCCTTGTCGGTCGAGATCATGACGAACTTCTCGACGTCGTAATACTCCGCGAGCGTAGCGCAGTTGAACGTACCGAAGATATTGTTTTTGACAGCCTCCTCCGGCACGGTCTCCATAAGCGGAACGTGCTTGTGAGCGGCTGCGTGGAACACGATGTTCGGGCGGTACGTCCTGAAGATGAGATTCATCTTGTCGTAATCGCGCACGGACGCGATCAGCGTCACGAGATCTACATAGTCCTTGCCGTAGTCCATGTAGAGCTCCTGCTGTATCTCGTAAGCGTTGTTTTCATATATATCTACGATAATGACCTGCTTCGGGCCGTATTTGCAGATCTGACGGACAAGCTCCGAACCGATCGAGCCG
>OMPZ01000019.1 GCA_900313125.1 uncultured Eubacteriales bacterium
CCGTCGATATAAACGGTCTCATTTGTAGCCACGCCCTCGCCTGTCTGACCCTTTTGGGTCACCTTTTCAAAGCCCGAGGGCTTCGACGCATCGACCTTGTACTCTGTTTTGTACTTGATCTTCACGTTCTGATCTTCAAGGACTACCGTCCTGTAGCTTATGTCAACGTTGTTTGTAAGCCGCGACTTGAGCTCCGACTTGTCAACAACGGAATCCTTTGCATACAGCCCGACCTCTGCGGTCACGCTGGAGTTGAAGTCGACGCTCTTTACCTCGCCGAGCTTCTCTGCCTCTTTCTTCTTCCCTTCAAGCAAGCCGTCGAGAACTGCCTTTGCCTCTTCCTCGCTGCTTACTGCGCCGATGAAATCGCCGTCTACGAAAACTCCGCAAAGCTCGTCCTCGAGCGTTCTGTCCTTTTCGATGATCTGACGGGAAAGCTCCGTTGAGTCACGGAACTCCGACTGATTCGTCACGACAGCTACCTTGTACTGCGGCTCGTTTTCGAGCGAATCCAGGCTTTTATTGATGATCCTGCTGTCGATGATGCTTGCGGCTTCTTCAAGGACAGCGGCGTTTTCTACCACTCCGAGCTGCTCGTCGTTGTAGGAAACTACAAGACCGAACTGGAGTGAGTTCATATAACAAACGGTGCTCACGAGCAGTACGAGCGCCATAGCCGGCATAAAATAGCTCATTATATTTGAGCGAAGCTGCTTTCTCTTTTGCAGTTTTCTCTGCTCCTGCCTTCGGTATCTTTCCTCCCTGATCTGCTCGATCGTCTTTTCGTCCGTTTCGTAAGCCGAATAAGGCTCGTCGGTCGAAAAGTTTGCCAGCAGCTCCGGAGTGATCTCGATATCAAAATCATCTCTTTCAAAATCTGACATTTTAAAACAACCCCTAAAGATTTAATTGTTACACGTCTGTAAAAATTAACTATATATATTATAACAGAAAGTTACAGAAATGCAACCTCTTTTGTTAAATTTTGTAATCTTTGTGAGTCCTGCACAAATTCTCCACTAATATTATATGCGCATTGCAAAGGTTTATGAATGATTTTTCAAAATTTAATTGATTTTTTTTAAATTAACCTGTAACATATTATTGTTTCGTGAGTTATTAATATGGAAGGGCTTGAGAGGTGCGGGTCTCCGGGGCGGCACGCGCCGCCAAGCAAATACGCGCACCGACTTAAATTATTTATCCAACTTATCGCCCGCGTCCAAAATCGTACCTAATAGCGGTCTACAGGTGGAGATCTCGACGCAGCAGAAGCACCGACCGACGCGGTTGGGAACCGTCCCCGACGGCAGCGGAGACCGACGGGCAATTCCGCCGAACTTTATCGGTAAATCAACATCTTCTCCGCGTTATAAACAAAGTAGGCTTGCCAGGCAAGCCGAGCCGCGCGGGACGAGAGCTGCGCCTTAGACAACCTGCAACCGCGAGTTGCCTGCGGGCGCTTGCCCGCCGCCGAGCCGCGCGGGACGAGAGCTGCGCCTTAGACAAAATACAACCGCGCAGTTGCCCGCGGGCGCCTGCCCGCCGGAAGGAGGTGATGGTGTGTCTGATTTTGAGGAAATTTATAAGCTTTATTTTAAGGACGTTTTCCTTTATTTGCGTGCGCTTTGCAGAGACGAGACTGTGTCGGAGGAGATAGCGCAGGAGACGTTTGTGAAGGCATTGAACAATATTGACAGCTTTGACGGCAAAAAGGACATTCGCGCGTGGCTCTTTACCATTGCAAAAAACACATACCGCACCTACTGCCGACGGAAAAACCTGCCGCTCGATGAAGTACCGCAGATCGCCGTTTCCGACGTGATCTTGACAGAACATATTGAGAATGAGGAAACGGCGATGCGCGTTCATAAGCTGCTGCATGAATTAAACGAGCCGTACAAGGAGGTCTTTAATCTGCGCGTTTTCGGCGAGCTGAGCTTCGAGAAGATCGGCGTGATATTCGGCAAAACCGCAGGCTGGGCACGCGTCACCTACTTCCGCGCAAAAAATATGATAATCGACGGACTTGAGAAAGGAGACTAATTATGAAAGAAAAAATAACGTGCAGCGTTATAAACGACCTGCTGCCGCTGTATGTGGACAACGCCGCAAGCCCCGACAGCCGCGCGCTCGTGGAGGAGCACCTCGAGGAGTGCAAGTTTTGTCGAGCGGAAGCAGATAAAATGAAAAGCACGCTCGTTATCGAAAACAACAGCGACCGCGGAAAAATAAAAGGCATGAAAAAAAGAATCGGCACTCTGCGGCTCGCCGTCGCTACGGCTGCGTTCATACTTATTACCGCTGCGCTGATGATCGGCTGTATCATCATGTGCGTTCGTTATAACGCTCACTACGACGGTCTTGCAGAGGTGCAGATGTTCATTACGATAGCCGCGTCGATAATGGCTTTCCTTGCCGCGCTCGCAGGGTGGATCCTCTATTTTATCTATACCGTGCGTGTGAAAAGCTCGGAGCATGAAAACGCCGTTAAAAAATTCAAGCGTACCGCCGTTACGGTGTTTTCCGTGATGCTCGTCTGCTACGCCGTATTTGCTGCCGGCGCAAAGCTGATGTTTTTCGGCAATGCTGCAAACTCCGACAATATAAATATCCGAACGGAGTTTCAGTACAGCCCCGACAGCTATCTCGGACAGGAATGGGTCTTTCACATATCCACCAAGGACGGCAAGCCGGTCAATACTTTTTCTCACATTCAGTATGACGAAAACAACGAGGTGATGAGTCTCGTATACTACGTTCGCGAGATACCGATAAAAGGCGTATTTGAAGCAAACTCATATACCGCCGGGTATTCCTACGGTTCGTCTGATGACTCTCCGCCCGCCGATGATTTCGATTTCCGCATAGCGATCGTATATAAGGATAAAGTAGCCGTCTACTCCATGCGCGACGAGGGGCTGTTTAAAAAGCAGGAGGACGTAAAATTCACTCTGCAGCACACCGAGACCCCCGACACACCGCACAGCGACGCCCCTCAAGAGGATCAGACAGCACGGACTGCCGGCGACATTACCGCGGTATACGATGAATAATAAAACCAAGGGTATGCAGATATTCTCCGCATACCCTTGGTTTTTTATTTTTTTCGACTATTGACAAGATATTACAAAAATGTTATATTATATTTGAGCGTTGTACATTGGCAACAGGCGGTGAGCTCCCGAAAGGGAGGTGATAACTATGTCAGTAAGCGAATTATTTCAGTTCGTAATAATGTTGACGGCTGTTATCTCTCTTGTTTACAAGGTCATAAAAGATCACGAAGACAAGTAAAATCTTATTATAATAGTAAGAAACACCGCCAAACTTGCAAACCGACGGTGTTTCTTAATACATCATAGGCGAGCTCACCACTTAATGTGCAACGCTCTTCTTAATTATTATAATACATCATAATCACAAAAATGTCAAGCACCTGAGCGTATTATCGAAAGGTGCTTTTTTCGTTATTCAGCAGATATAGAGTCACGCTCCGCCATTGCGTATCCGCAAAACTCCCTCATACAGCACTCGCCGCATTTCGGTGAACGCGCCGTGCAGACGGATCTCCCGTGGAGTACGAGACGGTGACAGAAATCGTTCGACCTGTTCGGGTCGAGCGCGTCGCGCAGTATTTTTTCTATTTTAACTGGGTCTTTTATGGCGTGAAAGCCGAGACGCGACGTTATGCGTATGCAATGCGTGTCAACAACTACGGCGGGCTTGCCGTAAACGTCGCCGACGATGAGGTTCGCAGTTTTGCGACCTATCCCGGAAAGTGAGGTCAGCTCCTCGATAGTCGAGGGCACCTCGCCGCCAAAATCATCGCAAAGCTGACGGCACATAGCCACGATGTCGCGCGCCTTCGTTTTGTAAAGACCGCAGCTTTTTATGTATTCCTCAACGTCCTTTACATCGGCGTCGGCAAAGTCGCGCGGCGTTTTGTATCGCTCAAACAGCGCGGGCGTCACGATGTTGACCCTCGCGTCGGTGCATTGAGCCGCAAGGCGCGTAGCTATCAGCAGCTCGTGCGGTTTTTTGTAAACGAGCGAGCACACGGCGTCCGGGTACTCCCTCTCAAGGGCGTCCTGCGCAAGCTGTGC
>OMPZ01000223.1 GCA_900313125.1 uncultured Eubacteriales bacterium
CCGAGCGCACCAAGCTCGTCTGTCGCCTGCTGCAGCGTCTTTCCGTAGAGACTCGGCACGGATACGCTGTTTTGAGCGACGTACAGAGTGACAGTCGAGCCGACCTTGACCTTCGTGCCGTTTGACGGCTCGCTGCTTACGACGGTACCGTCGGCGAACTCGTCGTTGTTCACGATAACGACCTCGCTCTCAAGATAGAGCGATTTGAGCATATTCACGGCTACAGACTCCGTCGTCTTTGAGAGCACGGGAATGCTTACCTCGTACTCACGGCTGTTTACAGTAAGGCGCACCTGCGAATCCTTTCTGACGTGCAGCGCGCTCGCTACCGGCGACTGCGACACGATAACGTCAAGCTCCGTATCGGGGTCGTAGGTGTATATCGTTTCAAAATCAAATTCATACTCGCTGTTTGACAGCACGGTATTGATATTCTGACCGATGAAGTTAGGCACCTGAACATTGTTCGTCTTGTCGTGGTAGCCTACTCCGATAAGAACGCCCAGCACCGCCACAAGAACTACCGCCGCGGCTATCATAGCGACGGGCAGCTTTTTCTTATTTTTCTTCGGCACGAGGGGCTTCTTGTCGAGCATATCCTCCGTGTATTCGGTGAACTCCGTCTTGTCCTTCGTCTTTGTGATGGTTATCATTCGCGGACGGTTCTCAGACTTCGGCGTAAACTCCTCGTCGGGCTTTGAAGTGCCCCCGGCAAGCGGCTTCCACTGCTGCTTTGACTGCGTTTTCGCCTGCTGCTTCGCCTTGATGATCGGCGTGGGCGGAGCGTTTACGGTCGTTGCCTTGTCGGCGGTCTTTTTTGCTTTCGGCTTGCGCGTCGTGTTCTGGGCGTTTCTCAGCGTCCATATCTGCTCAAGCAGCTCGCCTGCCGTCTGCGTTCTGTCGTCCGGGCGAACGGCGAGCGCGTTTTTGATTATATCGTCGAGCTTGTCCGGCAGACCCGGGTGCAGCTCTGACACGGGCACAAGCGTATCGGACACAAGGCGTGAGTTTGCCGAATCGGGCGTAACGCCGGTGAGCATATAGTACATCGTAGCGGCAACGGCGTAGACGTCCGTCCACGTTCCCTGGCTCAGGTTGTTGTCGTACTGCTCGATGGGCGCGTAGCCCTGCGTCAGAACGACCGACGCCGTGCGCGACATCATCAGCGTGTTCGGCTTGGCTGCGCCGAAATCTATGAGGACGATCTTGCCCTCCTTCGTTTTTATGATATTCTTCGGCGAGATGTCTCTGTGTATCACGCCGGCATCATGGACGTTTTTCAGACTTTTCAGTACGGAAACGATAATGTTCATCGTTCTGCCAAAGCCGAGGAATTTATGTCCCTCGACCATTTGAGCGACCGTCTCGCCGCTCAGATATTCCATGACGATATACGCCGTGCCGTTCTCGGCAAATACGTCGTAAACGTTTACGACGCCCTCGATAGAGCCGAGCTTCGCAAGCCTTTGCGCCTCCGACTGGAAGTTTTTGAGACCGTGCTCGTAGCGTTCCCCGCGCTCGCCCGAAAACGGGCTGACCTGCGTTTCGCCCTTTTGACGCGTAACGCACTCGTTGGGGAAATACTCCTTCACAGCCACCTTGCGCTTGAGCGCCTTGTCGTAGCCGATATACGTTATGCCGAAGCCGCCGTCGCCGAGCACTCTGCCGAGCACATAGCGCTGATTGAGCACCGTGCCGGCGGCAAGGCAATAGCTGTCGCTGTCAGGCGCGACAACGTCGTTCCCGCAATACGGGCAAATAACGTCAATATCCTCGTCGTACTCCTCCATGCAGTAAAAGCATCGCATATTCGCCCTCCTCCTTTCGCAACAGGATAAAAAGCGGAAGATCTTCCGCCGGTAATTTATATTGACACAGGTCTTATCATGCTTTTCAGCATACTCGACCACCTTGAATTATACCATAAAACATGGTGTCATACAATAGGGAATTTGTAAATAAAATTGCATTTATTTCTTATTTTGAAGATATCATTAACAAAATTGTAAATTGTTGAAACAAAAAAGCTCCCCCGAGATCATCGGGGGAAAAATCATAAAAATATATATTATTTTTTTATTTAAAACGCAAAATTAATTATCAAGTGCGGCTCTGACGCTCTTTGTAAATTCAAGCACCTTTTCGTGCGCGTTTTCGCCGTACTGACCGACAAGACGCACTATTGCAGAGCCGATGATTATTCCGTCGGCGTAGCTTGCGATCTGCGCCGCCTGTTCGGGTGTGGAAATGCCGAAGCCCACAGCCGCCGGGGTGTCTGTCACGCTCTTCACGCTTTTTACCATTTCGGAAACGTTGCCGGAAATGGTATCGCGCGTTCCCGTAACGCCGAGCGACGAAACGCAGTAAACAAAGCCCTTCGCTTCCTTCGCGATAAGCGAGATCCTTCCTTCCGAGGTGGGCGCGATCAGCGAGATGAAGTCGAGACCGAAGCTCTCGAAAACGTCGGAGAACTCGTGCTTTTCTTCAAACGGAACGTCGGGAAGGATAATTCCGTTCATGCCGATCTCGGCGCAGGTCTTTGCGAAACGCTCGATGCCGTAGGAGAAAAC
>OMPZ01000121.1 GCA_900313125.1 uncultured Eubacteriales bacterium
ACGTCAGTATTCCTGCGAAAATTTGCCTTGTTCAGAACAAATCATCCTGCGCATAAATTGAAAATTTATTTCTTCACAGTTCCTAAGGGCATCGGGTGAGATAGTTTTTACGGTAAAAAAACGGACTTTTACGGCAATTTATACACAAAAGTTCTCGACGAGTTCACAATTTATATTTCAAAATGTGGTATAATTACATAGATCTATTTATGTCAAAAAAGGGATATAAAGCCAAAGGCGGTGTGCGGTCATGAGTGAAAAGAAGTCTAACTCGAAGCCACGGTACAGTACAAAGAAATCCGTTCGCGAGCTCGTCATAAACGAGGAAGAGAAGATCAAGGAGAACGATACCGGGCGAAAGGCTATACGAAAGGAAATATACACATTCCCGATCATTCTGGGCGGTGCGCTGATCTACTCGTTCGGAATGAATCTGTTCCTTCGTCCTCTCGGGCTGTATTCCGGCGGAATGATGGGCTTTGCACAGCTCATTCAGGAGCTGCTTTCGAGAGCCGGGCTGAGCTTTGACGGCTTTAATATTTCCGGCGTTATCTACTATCTCATGAACGTTCCGGCGATAATCATATCGCTTCGCAAAATGCGCCGCCGCTTCATCGTCAAAACGATATTTGCCGTCACCTCGATAATGATACTTCTTTCGGTGATACCGATATCGTCTCAGCCTATCCTCGACGACAGGATAACGAACGCGATAATCGCGGGGCTTATCTGCGGCACGGGCATAGGAGTGATACTCTGGGGCGGCGCGTGTGACGGCGGAATGAATATAATCGGTATGCTGCTTATCGCAAAGCGCAGGAAGGGCAGCGTCGGCAATATCGGTCTGATAGCCAATGTAGTGCTTTACTCCGTGATGCTGTTCATCTTCGACCCGGCAACGGTCATCTATTCGCTGATTTATTCCGTGTTCAATTCGATCGCTGTCGATAGGATACACACGCAGAACATCGCAAGTCAGGTGCTTGTTTTCACAAAGCTCAAGAATACGAAGAACATGGAGGTCGATGTCATGGGCAAGCTTAACCGCGGCATGACCGAGATCAACGCGAGCGGACTTTTCACCGGCGACGAGGTAAAGATCTTCGTTATTTTTGTCAGCAAATACGAGGTCAACCGCCTGCGCCGAATAATCAAGCTGCACGACGAGGACGCGTTCATCGTCGAAACGCCCGTTACCCGTATCGACGGCAACTTTGAAAAGAAAGTGGCATAAAATAAAAAGACTCGCGCTTGCGGGTCTTTTTTAACACAGAGTATATGTGTACTGCGTAAGTATATAATTTTAGTAGGCAGCGAAAGTATCGAGTAGATCAAAATAGAATGCCGAGACTTCCGTATTAGACATGGTAGGCACTCCGGGAGTGCCGAGCCGCGCGGGACGAGAGTCGTGCCTTGAACAAACTTACAACCGCGAATTGCCTGCGGGCGCCTGCACGCGTAGTTGCTATTGTTGCTAAAAAGTGATATAATAATATAATTAAGATCTGAGAGGAAAATGTTGATGAAAGAAATAAAAAATGAAATATTGACAGGGGAGAGGGCGCTGTATCAGCAGAATAGTCTCGATATAATCGACTCGGTGTTTGAAAACGGCGAATCTCCTATCAAGGAGTGCCGCGATATCACGGTCGAAGGCTCGCTTTTCAAGTGGAAATATCCGATGTGGTATTCGCAGAATGTTACGGTAAAAAACTGCACGCTTTTTCAGGACGCACGCGCCGGAGTGTGGTATACAAACAATATCTCCGTCGAGAACAGCGTTATCGAAGCGCCGAAAACCTTCCGACGCTGCCGAGGAGTTATGCTCGATAACGTCGCCTTCTCAAACGCCGCCGAAACGCTGTGGCACTGCAGCGATGTTCGTATTGAAAACTCAACGGCGTCGAATGGCGATTACTTCTGTCTCGACTCCGAGGATATATACGTCCGCGGTCTCACGCTGTTCGGCAACTATTCGTTCGATAGCTGCAAAAATGTCGAGATACACGACAGCCGCCTGCTGACAAAGGACGCCTTCTGGAACTCCGAGAACGTTACGGTCTACGACTCCTTCATCTCGGGCGAGTACCTCGGCTGGAACTCGAAAAAGCTGACGCTCGTAAACTGCACTATAGAAAGTCTCCAGGGCTTGTGCTACATAGACGACCTTGTTATGAAAAACTGTAAGCTCGTTAATACGACGCTCGCGTTTGAGTATTCAACCGTTGATGCCGAGATATCCTCCGGCATCGACAGCGTTCTCAATCCGAAAAGCGGAACGATAACTGCCGACTATATAGGAAAGCTCATTATCGAGAAGGACAGGGTAGACCCCGGCAAAACCACGATAAAATGCAGCGATATCAGAAAAAGACCCGAACGCCCCGACTGGATAAAGGAGTTTTGATAAAATGTATGACTTCGATAAAGTGACCGACAGAAGAGGAACGTATTCTCTGAAATGGGATATTGCCGAAAACGAGCTGCCGATGTGGGTGGCTGACATTGACTTTGAAACGGCTCCCGAGATAGTGAGCGCGCTTGTGCGGCGCGCAGAGCACGGTATTTTCGGCTACACCGTGATCCCCGATGAGTGGTACAGCGCATATATCAACTGGTGGAAAAACCGCCACGGCTTTGAGATAAAAAAGGAATGGCTCATGTTCTGTACGGGCGTTATCCCGGCGATATCGAGCATCGTGCGAAAGCTCACAACGCCGAACGAAAACGTCCTTGTGCTCACGCCCGTATACAACACGTTTTTCAACTCCATCGTAAACAACGGCTGCCGCGCGCTTGAATGTCCGCTGAATTACCAAAACGGCGTTTATGAGATCGACTTTGAAGCTCTCGAGCGAGGTCTGTCCGACCCTCAGACCTCGCTGATGATACTTTGTAACCCGCATAACCCCACGGGAAATATCTGGGACAGCGAGACGCTATCACATATCGGCGAGCTTTGCAAAAAGCGCCATGTCACCGTCATCTCGGACGAGATACACTGCGACCTGACCGACCCCGGCTTTGAATATACGCCGTTCGCGTCTGTTTCCGAAACGTGCCGCGATATCAGCATAACGTGTCTTGCGCCCACAAAAACGTTTAATATAGCGGGGCTTCAGACAGCCGCCGTATTTGTGCCCGACGAAGCCTTGCGCCATAAGGTCTGGCGTTCGATCAATACAGACGAGGTCGCCGAGCCGAATGTCTTTGCCGTCACCGCGGCAATAGCGGCGTTTGAAAAGGGCGAGGTCTGGCTCGAAGAGCTGCGATTATACCTTCGCGAAAACAAGCGCATAGTCAGCGAGTATATCAATGAAAATATCCCTCAGCTTGCGGTCGTTCAGTCACACGCGACCTATCTTTTGTGGCTCGAATGCATGGGCGAAAGCGGCGATCTTACACACCTTGCCGAGAGGATACGAGAAAAAACAGGCTTGTTCCTGACCGCGGGTATACATTACGGAAAAGCCGGGAACGATTTCATGCGAATGAACATCGCCTGCCCGCGCAAGCTCCTGTATGAGGGGCTGGAACGTCTGAGCGCGGCGTTTGCCGATCAATAATAAAGAAGGGGGATACGACTATGGTTTTTGTATGCTATTCAAAATGCGGCACCTGCCGAAAGGCTAAGAAATGGCTCGAAGAAAACGGAATACCGTTTGAGGAGCGCGCTATAAAGGAGAACGCGCCGTCGTATGACGAGCTAAAGGAGTGGCATGAAAAAAGCTCGCTGCCGCTGAAAAAATTCTTCAACACGAGCGGAACGCTTTACAAGGAAATGAAGCTGAAAGACAAGCTGCCGTCGATGAGCGACGAAGAACAGCTCAGACTTCTTGCAAGCGACGGAATGCTCGTAAAGCGACCTGTCTTGATAAACGGCGGCACCGTTCTTGTCGGATTCAAAGAGGACGAGTGGCGCGGCGCATTATTGTAAAACTATCGGCGGACTTACAGTTTACAAAAACGTAAGTCCGCTTTTTTATTTTAAAACAGTTACGAATCAATGCAAAAAAGTGACAATCCTTTAAACATTCTTTATTTATAAAGTCAATTATGATAAAATAAATGGTGTGTTTGTCGAATTATCATGCGGCTTTTCCTTTTCGGCAGAGACATAAAAATTTACAGGAGGATGTTTGATGAAAATATCAGAAGTAATTGTATTTATCGTTTATCTGCTTTTCATGGTAGGCATCGGCGTGTTCTTTTTCTTCAGAAACAAGAACGGCGGCGAGAAGTCCTACTTCCTCGGCGGCAGAGAAATGGGTCCGTGGGTAACGGCGCTTTCAGCCGGAGCTTCCGACATGAGCGCGTGGGTGCTTATGGGACTCCCGACCTCGGTCTACGCTCTCGGCATGGGTCAGGTGTGGATACCGATCGGACTTGCGCTCGGCTACACGATAAGCTGGCTCGTTGAGGCTCCGCGGCTTAGAAAATTCTCGATCGTCGCGAAGGATTCTATCACTATCCCTCAGTACCTGACGAACAGATTTCTTGCAAGATCGAACATTTTGCAGATACTGTGCGCGGTCGTTTTCCTCATGGCTTACACGGTCTATTCAGCGTCCAGCCTTAAAGCCTGCGGCACGCTTTTTAACACGGTCATCGGTCTCGACCCGAAGGTCGCTATGTACATCGCGGCGGCTATTATTATCGGCTACACCTTCCTCGGCGGCTTCTCCGCTGTTTGCTGGACAGACTTCTTCCAGGGAATGCTTATCTTCGGCGGTATGCTCATTGCGCCGATATTCGCAGTAGCAATGCTCAATGATCAGACAGCAGCCAAAATGCCCGACGGTTACTTCAATCTTATGACAAGCTGGAAGGACATCGTTTCGGGTCTCGCATGGGGTCTCGGCTATTTCGGAATGCCGCACATCATCATCAGATTCATGTCGATCCGTTCGCAGAAGGAAATGAAAAAGTCCGCTGCCATCGGCATCACTTGGACTGTTTTCATCGTAATTTTCGCGGCGGCGATCGGTGTTATCGGCAGAATGTTCCTCGGCTTCGACGAGACGATCAGCAGCAACTCGACCGTATTTATAGAGATGGTAAGAAAGATCTTCCCCGGCGTTATTTCCGGCATACTTCTTTCCGCCGTGCTTGCGGCGTCGATGAGTACGGCTGACAGCCAGCTTCTTTCCGCGGCGTCCTCTTTTGCGAGCGACGTATACAAGCCCGTGTTCAGAAAGAACAAGGCGAGCGACAAAGAAATGCTCTGGGTCGGCAGACTTGTGGTACTCGCGATCTCCATCGTAGCGCTTATCATAGCGTCCAACCCCAATTCCGGCTCGATAATGGATCTCGTAACGAACGCATGGGGTCTTTTCGGCGCGGCGCTCGGTCCTTCGATCATGCTCAGCCTGTTCTGGAAACGCTTTAATTTCCCGGGCGCAATCGCAGGCATCGCGGTCGGCTCGATCGTAGATATCTGCTGGATAATCTTCTGCTCCTCGACAGGTATTTACGAGCTTTTCCCGGGCTTTGTATGCGGTCTGATCGCGGCAGTTATCGTAACGCTCTGCACAAAGAAGCCAACGGCAGACGTTGAAGAGCTTTTCGACAAGGCAGTAAAATACGAAGACTAAAAACTTTAACTATAAAATATCCCTCTGTCACAAACGTGGCAGAGGGATATTTTTTATAGAATCAAATATTTACCGACGCTTGAATAGGCGTTGGTAAGACCAACGGTATGACGGAGTATCATCACAGCGTCAGCCGACGTGATGAAGCCGTCGCCGTCAACATCTGCCAATACCTGCCGCGTCTCGGGAATGCGGTAAAGCCCGACCGTATGGCGGAGTATCTTCAAAGCGTCGTCAGCCGTAATGGTGTTGTCGCCGTCGATATCTCCGACGATGCCCGTTTGAGGTGTTTCGGGAGTGTCGGGGGTGTC